>JAKAQB010000010.1 GCA_021811865.1 Actinomycetes bacterium
GGCGGCGCCGGGGTGGCGGCGCCGGGGTGGCGGCGCCGGGGTGGCGGCGCCGGGGTGGCGGCGCCGGGGTGGCGGGCTCGGCGCCCGGGTCTGGGCGGCCTAGTTGGTTAGGCGCCGGCGGGCAGCCGGGCGGGGCGCTGGTATAGCCGCCACACCTTGCCCCGGGTGGCGCCCATCGCCTCCAGCTGCTCGTTGATCCGCTTGTTGGTCGCAAGCGTCCAGGACGCCTCGGCGGTCATGATGTGGCGGTCGGCGGCGAGGCGGTCGACGATCTCCCGGTAGAGCAGTGGCCCGAGGGCCAGGTGCTGGTAGTCGGGGCGCACCCCGAGCGCCCACACGCGGACCTGGGGGACGCGCTTGCGGCCGAGCAGCAGCGGCACCCAACCGGTGGGCAGCAGCCGGCCGCTGCGCACCCCGTGCATCAGCAGGTTGAGATCCGGCAGGGCGAGGCACACGCCCACGAGCTGGCCCTCGAAGGTCTCCAGGCCAAAGGCCCACTCGGGGTTGAAAATCTGCTTCAGCTGCTTGGCCAGGTGGCGGACCTCCACCTCGGGCATGGGAGCGAACCCCCAGTTGTCGGCCCAGGCGGCGTTGTAGACCTCGAAGAACCGGCCCACCTCCCGGTCGAACTGCGACTTGTCGAGATGGTGCACTCGCACCCTGGCCCGCTGCTGGATCCGGTCGAGGGTCCGCCGCTGCCGCTCGGAGAGGGCTGTGCCCTCCCGTGTGAAGCGCCAGGCCCACAGGTCCATGGCCGGCTCCCAGCTGGCGCGCTCCCACAGCCCGACCTGGTACGGGGGGTTTTGCAGCGTGAGCAGGGTCGGCAGCTCGTCGAAGCCCTCCACCATCAAGCCGAGCTCGTCGTTGGTCGTGAAGTTGGCCGGGCCGACGCAGGTGTCCATACCCTTCTCCGCCGCCCACCCGCACGCCGCCTCGAACAGGGCGTCGGAGACCTCGGGGTCGTCGAAGGCGTCGTAGAAGCCGATCCATCCCCAGCGCACCTTCTGGTAGTCGTTGAACATCCGGTCGACGCAACCCCCCACCCGCCCGACCGGCTTGCCGTAGCGGTAGGCGACCCACAGCGCCACCTCCTGGTGGCTCATCGCTGGGTGCTTGCGGGAGATCCGGTCGTAGACGCTGATGCGAAGGGGCGGCACCCATCCCGGGTCGCCGCCGTGGATCCGGAAGGGCACGTCGACGAACACCCGCCGCCCCGGGAGCCCCCGGACGCGGCGCACTTCCACCGCTGCGCTGGCCACGGCTGATACCGTAGTCGGGCTGCAGCCCCGCTCACCTGTGGCGGTCCCCCGGGTCAGCTCCGGGGGGCGTCGGCTTGGCGGGAGCGGATGCGGATCACCCGCCAGCGGCGGGCGTCGGGTCGGTCCTCGCCCGCCTCGTCGTCGTCGGGCGGGGGCTCCACGGTCGGCGCCACCTGGGTGACGTCGGGGTCCTCCCCAACGGCCGGCGTGCCCTCCGGAGGGGTGGCGGTCCCGGCGATCTCCGTACCAGCGGGCGCCTGGTCGGGTCGGGCGTCGGGTCGGGTGTCGGGTCGGGCCATCACCGTGGTCTCCGCGTCGAAGGTGACGACCCTGTTGCCGGTATCCGGGGCAGGCACCACCGGCATGACGTCGCGGGTGGAGGCAGAAAGGGCAGAGAAGCCCTCGAGCTCCACCACGCCGTCGTCGATGAGGCTCCGCACCAGCCGGCAGACGTCGAAGTCCGACAGGTTGAGGACCCGGCCGATGGCCCGCAGGTTGCGCCGCCCGTCGATGGCGGTGAGCATCCGCCAGCGCTGCTTGTCGAGGGTCACCTCCGCCTGGGAGAGGTCGAGAACCAGCCTCGGCTGCAGGTCGAGGGACGGGATGATCTCCTGCAGCTCGTGCCACTCCTCCAGGCGGCGGCGCGCCTCGGTGATCACCGACTCCGGCTGGTGGCGCTCCCCGACGGGCAGGGAGCTCGGCTTCCCGGGGTGGAACTCGAAGCTTCCCCGCTCCGCCTCTAGCATCTCGAAGCAGACCTCCTCGATCCGCCCGCGCACGTCCCCGGCCGTGGCCGCCGGCTGGTGCTCGGACTGGTCGGCACCGACGAGCAGCCCGTCCTCGAGGAAGAGGTTGGCCCCGTAGGAGCGGCTGCGCACGTGCAGGCGCCCGGTCAGCTGCTGGCGGGCCAGGAGCTGGAGCACCTCGGTGAAGTCGAGGACGTCGAAGGTTCCCTGGAGGGGCATGGCACATCCCTTCTACCAGGACGGCGGCGGCGCCACACAGCAGGCCACCCGGCAGCGACAAGATGCCCGCTGTGCGCGCTGCCCTGTTCGATGCCCTCGTGGCCCTCCACGTCGCCTCGGCCCTCATCGGCTTCGGCGCCGTCGCCTTCTCAGGCGTGTACGGGTTCGTCGCCGGCCGGGTTGCCGCCGGGCGGGGCGGGCGTGAGGAGGCGCAGCGCTACTTCGCGTCCTCCTCCCCGGCGGAGTGGCTGCTGCTGGCCGTGCCGTTCCTCGGTGCCGGCGCCCTCGCCGCCGATCCCAACGGCCGCGGCGTCGCCCAGCTGTGGGCGGGCCTCGCCGCCGCCGTCTGGCTCGCCGCCGCCGTCACGCTCCTGGCGGTGGTCCGCCCGGCGGAGCGGGCCATCCGGGCCGGGCTGACGGCCTCGGGGCCGGTCGGGCCCGCCGTGTCCCGGGCGGCGTCGCGCCTCGGCTGGGCGGCGGTCGGGACCGACATCGGCTTCACCGTGGCCCTCATGCTGATGATCTGGCAACCCCGCTGACGGTCGGACGTCGGACGGTCGGGCGTCGGGCGTTCGCCCTCGTCGGGCGGTGGGCGTCCTACCATGCGGTCAGGTATGGCTTCGCGCACCAAGGCCCCCGCCCCCGCCACCTTCCGTGGCCTCCCCGTGGGGGAGATCCTCGCCGACTTCCGCCTAGCGCTCATCTCCCGCCTGCTCGACGACCGGGAGATAGCGCTGCAGAAGCAGAGCCGCGTCTTCTTCCAGATCTCGGGGGCGGGTCACGAAGCCCTGCTCCTCGGGTTGGCCCACGAGCTCCGGCCGGGATTCGACTGGTTCTTCCCCTACTACCGCGACCGGGCGTTGATGCTCGGCCTCGGCGTGACCGCCGAGCAGGTCCTGCTCCAAGCCGTCGGCTCCTCCGCCGACCCTGCCTCGGGCGGCCGCCAGATGCCGTGCCACTGGGGCTACCGGTGGCTCAACGTGGCCACGCAGTCGAGCCCGACGGGCAGCCAGTGCCTCCCCGCTGTCGGATGCGCCGAGGCGTCCCGCTACATCTCCCGCCGCACCCTGCCCGGATGCTCCGCCGCCGGCGACGAGCTCACCTACGTGTCGCTCGGGGAGGGCGCCACCTCGGAGGGCGAGTTCTGGGAGAGCCTCAACACGGCGTGCACCCTGCACCTGCCGGTGTTGTTCGTCGTCGCCGACAACGGCTACGCCATCTCGGTGCCCGCTGACGAGCAGTCGCCGGCGCCGGTGTCCGAGCTCGTCGCCGGCTTCCGCGGCCTCGCCGTGCACGCCGTCGACGGCCGCGACTACTTCGAGGTGCGCTCCCGGGCCCACGACATCGTCGCTGCGGTGCGGGCGGGCACCGGCCCGGCGCTCCTGCACGCCAAGGTGACGCGCCCGTACTCCCACTCCGCCGCCGACACCCAGAGCAAGTACCGCCCGGTCGAGGAGCTGGCAGAGGAGGCGGCGCACGATCCGATCCTCCAGATCGAACAGGCGCTCCTCGGTGGCGGCGTGCTCGACGAGGAGGGCGTGGCCGAGCTGCGCGAGCAGGCCCGCCGTGCCGTCGCCGACGCCTCCCGGGCGGCCCTGGCCGCCCCCCGCCCCGACCCGGCGAGCGTGACTGACCACGTGGTGGTGATCCCCGAGGTCCCGCCCGGCACCGACGCCGAAGTCCCGGTGGAGCCGGGGGCGGAGCTCGTCGCCCTCGGGGAGGCGATCCGCCGGACGCTCACGGAGTGCATGGAAGCCGACGAGCGCATCCGGGTGTTCGGCGAGGACGTCGCCGACGCCCGGGAGGCGGTGCTCGCGAGCGTCGAGGGCAAGGGCGGGGTGTTCGGGACGACCGCCGGCCTCCAGCGCCGGTTCGGACTGGCCCGCTGCTACAACACGCCTCTCTCGGAGGCCAACATCGTCGGCCGGGCCGTCGGGCAGGCCCTGCGCGGCCTGCGGCCGGTGGGGGAGATCCAGTTCTTCGACTACATCTGGCCGGCGATGCAGCAGATCCGCAGCGAGGCGGCGACGGTCCGCTGGCGGTCCAACGGCGCCTTCACCTGCCCGATGGTGCTGCGGGTCCCGATCGGGGGCTACCTCACCGGCGGCGCCATCTGGCACTCCCAGTCGGGGGAGTCGATCTTCGCCCACATCCCCGGCCTCGTGGTGGTCATGCCGTCCCGGGCGGCCGACGCCGCCGGCCTGCTGCGAAGCGCCATCGAGTGCGAGGACCCCGTGCTGTTCCTCGAGCACAAGCACCTGCTGCGCCAGCCCTACACCCGCACGCCGATGCCCGGCCCCGACTTCCGGGTCCCGATCGGCAAGGGGCGGGTCGTGCAGCCCGGCGACGACCTGACGATCGTCACCTGGGGAGCGACGGTCGAGAAGTCACGCCAGGCCGCCGCCCGCCTCGCCGACGACGGCGCCGAGGTCGGCATCGTCGACCTGCGCTCGATCTGCCCGTGGGACAGCGCCCTGGTAGCCGAGCGGGTAGCGGCCACCGGGCGGGTCATGGTGGTCCACGAGGACACCCTCACGGCGGGCTTCGGCGGGGAGGTGGCAGCGTGGGTCGCCGAGCACTGCTTCACCGACCTCGACGCGCCCGTCCGCCGTGTCGCCGCCCTCGACACCCACGTGGCGTACGAGCCGACCCTCGAGCGCGCCATCCTGCCCCAGGTCGACGACATCGCCGCCGCCGCCACCGAGGTGCTCCGCTTCTGAGCCGCCAGCGGCCATGACCCAGCCGGGCCCCGGAATGTGGGAACCTTCCGGGACGCCCCGCCGTCGGAAGGCGGGACGGGCTTTCAGGACAGCGGTAGCGGGACGGCCGGTGACAGCAACGATCGAGCAGCGAGGGGCAGTCGGCGTCACGCGCCGCAGGCGCGCGCCCACCTACCGCCCGGGCCTCGACGGCCTGCGGGCGTTCGCAGTCGCTGCCGTCGTCGCCTACCACCTGGCCCCGGGAGTCGTGCCCGGCGGCTTCCTCGGCGTAGACGTGTTCTTCGTGATCTCCGGCTACCTGATCACCGGCCTGCTCGTCGAGGAGTGGCGGTCGAAGGGCACCATCGGCCTGCCGCAGTTCTGGATGCGTCGCATCCGGCGCCTGTACCCGGCGATCGTCGTCCTCCTCGCCGCCGTCGTGGTGGTGACCGCCGTCGCTGACCGCGCCGCGCTGGCGACGTCGCGGGTCACGATCCCCATCGCCCTCGTCTACCAGACCAACTGGTGGTTCATCTTCCACCACGTGCCGTACTTCGATCGGTTCGGGCCGCCCCCGGTGTTCCTGCACCTGTGGTCCCTGGCCATAGAGGAGCAGTACTACCTCGTGTGGCCGCCGCTGCTCCTGCTCATGCTGCACCTCTGGCGCCGGCGGGGCAGGGTCGCCCTCGTCGCCCTGGGCGGCGCCGCCGTCTCGGCGATCCTCATGGCGGCGCTGTACCACGGCGGCGCTTCGGTCAACCGGGTTTACTTCGGCACCGACACGCACTCCGAGGGGCTGCTGCTCGGCTCCGCGCTCGGCCTGTTCGCCCCGCCCGCCAGCCTCACGAACCGCGTCGTCGAGCGCTCCCGGCGCACGCTCGACCGGGCGGCGGCCGTGTCGCTGATCGGGCTGCTCGTGCTCGTGCTCGGGCTCGGGCAGGGCTCGGCGGTCACCTGGGACGGCGGCCTGCTGCTGGCCGTGGTCCTCGCCGGTGTCGCCGTCCTCGTCGCCGCCCACCCTGCGTGCCGCACCGGCCAAGTGCTCGCCGTGCGGCCCCTGCGGTGGCTCGGGACCCGCTCCTACTCCGTGTACCTCTGGCACTGGCCCGTCATCGTCCTGACCGGGGCGCAGGGGGCGTTCCCGCTCCACGGCCTCACGCAGCTCGTCGTGCGCTTGGGAGCGACGGCCGGCCTGGCCGAGGCCTCCTACCGCTGGGTGGAGCGACCCTGGCGGACCGGCGCGGCGCAGCGGGCCATCAGGGAGCAGCTACGGGTGTCCCGGCGGATGCGGCGCAGCATCCTGACGGCGTCCGGTAGTGCCTTCGCCGGCCTGGTCATCCTCGTCGCCTTCGTGCCGGCGCCGGCCGGGCCGCGCTTCCAGCGCGTCACCGAGACGGCGGCAGCCGCCCAGCGCGTCGTCGGCCCGGGCCGGGCGCCGGCGTTCTCCCAACCCGCCGCTCTCCGCGACCAGAAGCTGCGGGCACGGGTCACGCCCTTCGACGTCCCGCCGGCGGCGGAGCCCCGCCAGGGCGTGCTGGCCATTGGTGACTCGGTGATGCTCGCCGCGGAGCACGACCTCGTGGCCGCCCTCGGGCCGGGCACCGTCGTCGACGCCGCCGTCGGCCGGCAGGTCTACCAGGGGCTTGCCCGGCTGGCGGCCTACAGGCAGGTCGGCCGCCTCGACACCGTCGAGGCGGTCGTGATCGACCTGGGCAGCAACGGGCCTTTCACCCCGCAGGACATGACCGAGCTGGAGGCGTTGACCGCCGGGGTGCCGGAGGTGGTGCTCGTCAACGTCCGGGTGCCCCTGCCGTGGCAGGCGGAGACCGACGCGACCATCCGCTCGGTCGCCGGCCGTCCGGGCTTCCGCGTCGTCAACTGGTGGGCGGCGTCGCGCAACCGGGCGCTGCTGTGGCCCGACGGTGTCCACCCCGACCCGGCCGGCCAGGCGGTGTACGCCCAGCTGGTCAAGGCGGCGCTGCAACCCTGAGCCGGGCCGTGGGGACGGCGGGGCCCCCGCTGCGCTCCGCCTCCACCAGAGGTAGATCGGGCAGCAGATGACAGCCCTGCTCCCATACGATCCCTGCCTCCACGTTGATGACCCACCCGCGCGCGTACAGCTATCTCGTCGGCACTTCAGGGTCACCGGCCGCTGGCTGGGGAGGCGGGACCGCTTCCCATCGCTCGGTCTCGTGGTCCGGGGCGTGGAAGGGGATCCGCGCGCTGACGACGGTCCCCTCCCCGGGAGTCGAGCGCACCTCGAGCGCTCCGCCGAGCACATGCGCCCGCTCGGTCATGCCGAGCAGTCCGAAGTGGCGGTCGCGAACGATCTCGTCGCTATCCACCGGCTCGAAGCCGCCGCCATCGTCGGCCACGGTCAGGGCCAGCTCGGCGGGCTCGAAGCGCAAGGTGACACGAAGGTTGTGTGCGCCGGCGTGGCGCAGCGTGTTGCGTACCGCCTCTTGGGCGATGCGGAAGGCGCCGAGCTCGACGTCAGGCGTAAGCCGAGCCTTGCTGCCTTCCACCTCCAGCTCGCTCGAAAGGCCGGCCTCTTCCTCGACATCGGCGACGAGGCTCGACAGCGCTGCGACGAGCCCGAGCTGATCGAGGGTGGGCGGTCGCAGGTCCCGGGCGAGGGTGCGCAGACGCCCTGCTGCCTCCAGTGCCTGGGCTCGGGCCTCGCCGAGGGCGGTGGTCACCCCGGTGGGCAGGGTGGGGGTATCCCCCAGTCTCTCCAGGCGACGTGCCAGGTGCAAGAACAGCTGTAGGGGCTCATCGTGCAGCTCACGTGCCAGGCGGCGGCGCTGGTCCTCCTCGGCCTGGACGACGAGCGCGGCGTAGCGGGTTGCCCTGTGTCCCTCGCTGCGCTCCTCGGTGACGTCCTCGAAGACAGCCTGGGTTGAAGGGTCGCCGACGGTGCCGGAGCGAACCGTCACGAGACCGACCCGGTACTCCCGGCCGTCGGGGAGGCGCAGCACCCGATTGGCCTGCTCGGGCAACGAGACGCCCCCGCCGAGGCGGGGGCCGAAGGGGGCGCCGAGCAGGCCGCTGCCGAACACCGCTCGCGCCGCTGGGTTGGCGTCCGCGACGGCACCCCGGCCGTCGAGGACGATGATCGGTGCCCGGTTGGCCTCGAACAGCGCTCGGTAGCGGGCTTCGACCGCCAAGCGCTCGGTGGTGGCACGCTCGGCGTGGGCGTGCGCGAGGCGCTCGGCCTCGATGCGCAACCCGATGACGAAGGCCACGAAGTCGACGAGGGCCAGGTTCACCAGATCGCTGCCCGCGTGGCCCTGGTCGTGGGGCAGGAGGAGGTCGGGCAGCCACAGAAGCGTCGCCCAGAGCCCCGTCGCCGCCGATCCTCCGAGGCCGTAGCGCAGCGCAGCGTAGGCGACGGGGAGGACCAGCAACGCGACGGGGATGCCCCCAGGGAAGCCACTGGCCTCGAGCGAGGGATGCAGGTCGGTCTCGAGATGGATCGCAGCGATCACCACCACCATCGCCTGGATGACCCAAAAACGTGCTTCACCAACGGGCGGGTGCGCCCCGCGTCGCAGGACCGCGGCGAGCTCGGGGCCGCTGGGGCGCGCCGTCATGGGTCCGCTCGGTCGACGAGGTGGTGGGACAGAGCGTAGAACGCCGCCTCGGTGCGTGACCCGACGCCGAGCTTGACCAGCACGTTCGACACATAGCCCTCCACGGTGCGCAGGCCGAGGCCGAGCTCGATGGCGATCTGCTTGTTGGACAGGCCCCGGGTGAGCAGGCCCAGCACCTCTGCTTCTCTCGGGGTGAGGGCCCTGGCACCCGAGGGGACCGCGCGCCCGTCGTACCAGCGCCGGGCGAAGCGGCCCGAGACCGCCTTGTCGAGCACCAAGACCCCGTCGGCCACGGCGCGCACCGCGTCGACGAGCTCCTTGGCAGAAGCCGTCTTGAGCAGGTAGCCGCTGACGCCGACCTCGAGCGCCCTGGTCACGTAGGCGTAGTCGGCGTAGGCGCTCACCACGAGGACCCGCACCTCGGGGTAGCGCGCCACTGCGGTCTCGGCGAGGTCGAGCCCGCTCGCACCCGGGAGGCTCACGTCGACCAGCACGACGTCGGGGCGGGTTCGCCCCAGCACATCCAGGCCCTCTTCGGCGCTTCCGGCCTGACCGACCACCTCGAAGTCGAGCTCTTGGTCGAGCAGCTGGAGCGTTCCCTCGCGAACGAGGGCGTGGTCCTCCACGACCACCACCCGGACCGCCCCGCCGCGCGCTCGGGCTGCTGCCTCGACGTCTGGGCCGTGGCGCAGGCCCTGGTCCGACCCTGTGTCCGGTGAGCACGTGTGCTTGGTCATCGCTACCAGTCTGGGTCGCCCGGGGAGAAGTAGCCAGCGTGGAACCAACCGGGACCACCCCGTGATCCTACGGGGGCTCACCGTGGGATCTGGGGTAGCGGTGCCCGTGGTATCCCTGTTCCGCCCGGCCGGCCGAGGGGCGACGATCGACCCATGGTCGAGATGCTGAAGATCGTCCTCGGCGTGCTGGTGGCGGCGTCCCTCGCCACCATCGTCGCCTACGTGCTCGTCTTCCTCGGCGTTGCCGCATGGGCGGTGATCACCCGCCCGCACCGTGACCCCCTCGCTGACGAGCTCGACCAGGTGCTCGCCGAGATCGTCGGGCCGCGGCCAGCGCTCGTACCCGCGGCAGAGGCTGGTGGCCCTCTCAAAGGCGCGGGACCTCCTGAGCAGCGCTGCGAGCGCGCCGACCCTTTTGCGGGGCGGAGGTTCACATGACCGGCGGGAGTGATGCCCCTGTCCGGGGTGGTGGCGCCGGCAGGTTCCGGGCGCCGGTGGTCGTCGTGGTCGTCCTCGTGGGCGTGCTCGTCGGGCTGGGGGCGTCAGTGGCCGTGGTCGCCGGCATCGCCAGGGGCGTCCGCTCTGCCGGTGAGCAGCTGACCGCTGCGAAGGTCGTTCCAGCTGACCATGCCACCGTGAGCGAGTCGATGGAGATCCTCACGAACAGCCCCTTCGGGCCCCGCTACACCCACCCCTCCTGGACCGTGCGCAGGGGTGAGACCGTCACCCTCCGGATCACCAGCTACGACAACGGCACGGCACCGCTCACCGGCTCCCAGATGATGTTCGACCAGGTGCAGGGGACCCTCGGCGGCACCGAAACCGTCGACGGCAAGTCGGTCTCCTCGGTGCCCAACGGCGAGGTCTCCCACACCTTCACCGTCGTCGGGCTCGGCCTGAACCTGCCCATCCCCGCCGCACCGACGGGCGGCACGGTCACAGTGGTGGCGCGCTTTGTCGCCAGGCGCCCGGGCACCTTCGTGTGGCAGTGCTACGCGCCGTGCGGTTCGGGGCCCAACTCCATGGGCGCGGCAATGGCGACCAGGGGCTGGATGGAGGGCACCGTGGGAGTCCTGTCGTGACTGAACGGGTCGGCGGAGCCGAGGCGGTGCCGGTCGCTGTCGGGCGGCGTGGCTTCCTGCGCGGGGCAGCCCTCGGTGGCCTCGGTCTTGCAGGTGCCGGCACCCTTGCAGGGTTGGTCGAAGCGGGCACACCGGCGTCGGCCACCACCAGCGCCCCGGCCAAGGCCGCCCACCAGTGGGCGATGGTGATCGACCTGCGCTACTGCAACGGCTGCAAGCTCTGCACCACCGCGTGCCAGACCGCGCACTACCTGCACGCAGACCAGACCTGGATCAACGTGTTCTCGATGCGCAACGCCGCCGGCGAGAGCTACTTCATGCCACGGCCCTGCATGATGTGCGAGGACCCCCCCTGCGTACCGGTCTGTCCGGTGAAGGCCAACTTCCGCACCGACGAGGGCCTCACCTTGGTGCGCCAGGACCGCTGCATCGGCACCCGCATCTGCATGAACGCCTGCCCCTACCAGGCCCGCTACTTCAACTGGGGGCCGGCGGAGAAAGCCCCGCGCCAACCCTTCCCCCAAGAGCCCGCCTGGCCGGTCCCCCAGGTCGAGGGCACGGTCGGCAAGTGCGTGAGCTGCGCGGCGATGCTGCCGATGGGCAAGCTCCCCGAGTGCATCTCGCACTGCCCGATGGGGGTGCTCTACCTCGGGGATCTCGAGAGCGACGTGGCGGTGAACGGGCTCGGGGGCACCGTCAAGCTGTCGACGTTCCTGGAGGACAACGACGCGGTCAAGTTCAAGGAGTCGTACGGTACCCACCCCAGGGTGTTCTACATCCCCGGCGACGGCCAGGACCTCGACCTCGACGCCGAGGGCACCTGAGGTGACCGGCACCACCACGGGGTCGCCCCAACGCATCGTGCAGGTGCTCTTGGGGCTCGTCTGGCTCGCCGACGGCGCGCTTCAGCTCCAGCCATCCATGTTCCAGCACGGCTTCGTGACGGGCGTGCTCGTACCCACCGCCAAGGGGAACCCCGCCCCGGTGGCGGGCTCGATCACCGCCATGGCCGGATTCCTCGAGCCGCACATCGTGGTGTGGGACGCCCTCTTCGCCGCTACGCAGTTGACGATCGGCATCGGCCTGCTCGTGCGGCGCACGGTGCGCCCCGCCCTCGTCGCCTCCTTCGCATGGTCGGCGCTCGTGTGGTGGTTCGCGGAGGGGCTCGGCGGGTTGCTCACCGGCGCCGCCTCGCCGCTCAGCGGGGCCCCTGGCGCGGTGCTCCTCTACGTCTTCGTCGGGCTCCTCGCCTGGCCGAGAGCGGCGCAGCCCCAGGACCCTGGCGAGGCGAGGACGGGTGGCCTGCTCGGCGACCGCTCCGCCAAGGCGGCCTGGGCGGCGCTTTGGGTCGGCAGCGCCGCTCTGCTCTTGCAGCCGGCCAACCTGGCGGCCGGCGCGCTCGGCGGCGCCCTCCGGGCCGCGGGGAGCGGACAGCCCGGCTGGTACGCGAGCCTGCTCTTTCGCGCAGCCCAGTCGCTCGGCCCCTATGGCGTCCCCCTCACAATTGCCGTTGCCGGCGAGATGGCGCTCGTCGGCGCCGGCGTCGCGCTCGGCTGGCGGGTGGTCCCCCTTCTAGGCGTCGCGACGGTCCTGGCCCTGTTGATCTGGGTGCTCCCCGAGGGCCTCGGCGGGATCCTCACCGGCGCTGGAACCGATCCCAACACCGGGCCGCTCCTCGCGCTGGCAACGCTCGCCTGGTACCGGTCCCGCCCGGGGCCGCAGGCTCGCCTTGCCCCCGCGCCCACGACCGTCGGCATGGCGACATGACACGAGAAGGGATGGGGATGTCCGAACCTCGAGGCAGTGCAGGCGCCGGGCAGCGGCCTGGCATCGAGCCGGGAGTCGAAGGGCCGCCGGCGCTCGACGAGGTGCGGGCCGCCGCGATGCGCCCCGTCCTCGAGACCCCGCGGTGGTGGTGGCCGACCGTGGCGGTGCTCGGTGCGGTCGTGGTGTTGGGCATCGTGGCCTGGGTCGTGCAGGTCGCCGACGGCCTCGGTGTCGCGGGTTACAACAACACCGCCTTCTGGGCTGTCTACGAGGCGGACCTCGTCGCCTTCATCGGGGTGAGCTACGGCGGCGCGGTCGTCTCGGCGATCTTGCGGATCACCAAGGCCACGTGGCGGGCACCGCTGACCCGGATAGCGGAGGCGACCGCGCTCGTGACGCTGCCGATCGGGATGCTCTTCATCGTCCCCCACCTCGGCAGCCCGTGGCGGGTATGGGAACTGGTCTGGCCCCCCTACTGGAACCTGTCCTCCCCGATCTTGTGGGACTTCTTCGCGGTGAGCACCTACCTGCTCGCCACCGTCGTGTTCTTCTACCTCCCCCTCATCCCCGACGCGGCGATCGCCAGAGGGCTCCTCGACCCCGACCGCCAGGACCGCCGCGCTCGGGCCTGCCGGCGCCTGTACCAGACCCTCGGTGGCCGATGGACCGGCAGCACGCCCCAGCGGCGACTGCTGCACCGCTCGATCGGCTTGGTCGCGATCATGATCATCCCGATGGCGGTCTCGGTCCACTCCGTGCTGTCCTTCGCCTTCGCATCCTCCTCGCGGGCGGGCTATGCCGAGACGATCTTCCCCGTCTACTTCGTCGTCGCCGCCCTCTACACCGGCGTGGCGTTGGTCGTGCTCTCCCTGGCCGCGTGCCGGCGGCTCTACCACCTCGAGGCGTTCATCCACCCGCGCCACCTCGTGCGCCTCGGGTTCCTGCTCGTCGCCTTCGGCGCCACCTACCTCTACCTCACCTTCACCGAGTACCTCATCGACGGCTACTCGGGCACCACCGACAACGCAGCCTGGGTGCGCCAGGTGCTGATCGGGCGCTACTGGATCCCGTTCTGGTTCTACTTCGTCGCCGCCGGTGTCCTCCCGCTGGTCATCATGGCGGTGCGGCGGCTGCGCACCGGGCGGGGTGTCGTCGTCGCCTCCGGCCTCGTCGTGTTCGCGATGTGGGTGAAACGCCTCGTCATCGTCATCCCCCCCGCCACCGAACCCGTCGTGCGCTCTCCCCTCGCCGCGGGCGGCGGGCTGGCGGGCATCTGGGGCACCTACCACTTCACCTGGGTGCCGATCGCGATCACCGTCGCTGCGACCGCAGCCATCCCGTTGGCGTTGCTCATCCTGTTCCGGTTCGTGCCCATCCTGCCGATCGCCGAGATGGAGGAGCTGGCAGGGCTCGAGGTTCCGGCCGAGACCCCAGGCGCACCGGCGCCCCGTGGCAACCAGGGGCACGGCTCGGCACCGCTGATCGGCGTGAGCAGCTTCATGACGTCTGCGTCGCCTCCAGACACCACAGGCAAGGAGGGTGCACGGTGAGCGGGTCGATCTCCTGGAAGTCTGTCCTGCGAAGCGGGCTGCCGGCCTTGGTGGCAGCGATCGTCGTCGTGCTCGGTGCGTCTTCGACGGCATGGGCGGCCACGGGACCCGGGCTCCGCCTCGTCGCACGCCGGGCCCCCCACGACCACGGCGCCGTCGAGCTCGTCGCCACGCTCCAGATGCCGGCCTCGGTCGCGCCGTCGAAGCCGGCTTCGCTCGCCGGAGCAGAGGTGAGCTTCTCGGTGCACCTGAGCGAGTTCAGCGGTGCACCCCTGCTCGCGCTCGGCACCGCTACCACCAATGGCGCAGGCGTCGCGACCCTCGCCTATCGCCCCACCTGGACCGGCCACCAGGCGCTCGTCGCGACCGCTGCCAACGCGGCAGGGACCCCCCTCGCCTCTGCGACGGCAAGCTTCGCTGCCACTGACGCCACCCATGCCTTCGCCGGCACGGTCCAGGCGGTCCGGCCGGACGGTGTCATCGGCCGGTGGGTTGCGGGGGTGCTGCTCGCCATCGTCGCCATGCTCTGGGTCACCCTGATCGCAGTCCTCGTACGAGTGAACCTCGGGCTCGGACTCGTAGGGAAGCGAACGTCGATCCCGTAGGCGCCTTCACCGGTGGGTACCGCAGGGCGGGCGCAGCATCAGACGCGTAGATCGTCGGGCCAGCTGCCGTTCGATCACCGGGTGGCCCCTGACGTGTGGCCGCCGTCCCGGTAGTACTGACGCCAGATCAAGCGGTGCAGGGGCACCTTGCGCGGAATGTCACGCAGTCCAGGGATGAAAGGGAGCATCAGCAGGCCGATGGTGAGCACGGCCATGATCGCCACCACGTACAGGTCACCGTTGATCGAGGTGGTCATGGGAGGCACCTGGTACCACATGGTGTAAAGCCACAGCCATGGCTGGCCGGGCCAGCTGCCGGTCTCGTTCATCACCCCCCATTGGTGGCTTTTCAGGTGCTCGGCGGTGACGACCTTGCCCCAATAGCTCTTGGCCCTCTGCGCCTTCCAGGAGTCCCCCAGGAACAGGATGGGCTTGGTGTAGTTGGTGGTGTAGAAGCTGGCATGGGCCACGAGCTGAGCGTCCAGCGCACCCGAACGCGCCATGGAGAGCAGAGAGGTCTCGAGCACCGGCACCGGCCCAGCACCGGGCCAGCGCGAGGGCACCTTGTGAGTGGCGAGGGCCTGGGCGTAGGCATGCTCCCAGCGGGCACGCTCTGAGGCGCTGGCGGAGCGGTAGCGGGCAAGGGCATGCGAGAGCGCATCGGTAGGGGGTAGGGCGCTCAGGGGCTGGATCACAAAGGACTCGGCTGGGTTGATCGGGTAGTGCACCCCCAGCACCTTTTCGATCGATAGGGGACCCAGGTACTGCGTGTCGCCGGTGGCGTGGTTGTAGGGCGGGCCGTAGGTGGCCGAGGCGCTCGTACCCTCCAGCTCGGTGAGCACGATCTGGCTGAAGCCGACCGGCTGTGCCCTGGCCCAAGCTTCGATGGTCACCGGGGGAGTGTCCGGCGAGGAGAAGAGGAACGCCAACGCCACGGTCAGGACAGCCACCACGACCGTGGCGATGGCTGCCTCCTTGAGGATGTCGTAGTGGCGCAGGGGGCCGACCCAAGTGGCGCCCTCGGCCCGGCGCCGCTGCGGGGCGCTCAGGGTGTCGGTGGAGGTATGTCCCATGGCCTGTCGCCTCTTCACCGGCTGGGGACCTCCTCACGGGCAGGGGAAGCGCCGTCGGTGTATCGAGCGGAGGGGACGCCCTCGCCCAGGTCCTCTGGGCGCGAGTCGATCGGCGGCACCACCCCCCGCATCCGGACCATGAGCACGTGCAGCGCCACCACCAACACCAGTGCCAGGGGGAGCAGCGCTATGTGGAGCATCAGCGCCTGGCCGAAGTTCATGGGATCGATCAGCGCCCCGATGCCGCTGCCGTTGAAGGCGTCCTTGGACTCGAATGCGATCCATTGCGAGTCGAAGTTGGTCTGGGAGAGATACCCGGTGAACGCTTCCACCACAGCGAGCAGGAACGCCACCACGCCGCTCATCCAGGTGAGGCTGCGATTGCCGCGCCATGCCGCCATCCAGAACTTGGCCCAAAGATGTACCGCCATGAAGCCCATGAACAACTCGACCGACCACAGGTGCAGCGAGTTGACGAAGTGGCCGATGTCGCTGGTGTGCCACCACGCCGGACCCTCCACTGCCAGGACCAATCCGGTGGCGACCACGATGCCGAGGGCTGCAACGGTGAGCACGCCGAAGACGTAGACCCAAGACGCCACGTAGGCTGGCTGCGCGTCGGGAAGGAGCTTGGAGGGTGGCAGGTAGCGCAACCCGATACGGCGAAGAGCCCCGGTCCAGGTCCCGGGCGGCTCCGAGTCGCCATCGGGAGGCGGCTCCTGGTCCGCCGATGCGGCGGGTGCCGCCAGGGCGTGACCCGTCGCCGGCCTGGGCCGCATGAATGGAAGCGCTATTGCAGCGACAAAGAGGGCGAGCATGATCGCGACGACCACCAAGTTGGCCTCCGAGATCAGCACGAAGCCCCAGTGGAAGTAGTGGTCAGGATGATTGAGGTTGATCACCGCAGAAGCCAAGTTGGCTTCGCCGGTCATCGATTGAGACCTCTTGGCGCTCTGTGCTCGTCTAGCGGTCTGTGCTCGTCTAGCGGGTGGTCACCGGCCAATGGTAATGTCATCTCCTTCGCTCGGTCCTTGCAGCGCTCGCCATCGAAGCAATATTCTGAATGTAGTACGGGCGCGGTGCCGAGAGGTGATCAGCCGGGCGGGTCCACCACCTGAGGGTGCCGTAGGTGCACCGCCAGGCCCACCGGAGATACTCGGACGTCCTACAATATGAGCGTGAGCGACCTCCACGTCCCGTCGCGGCCGGTGCGGTTCGTGACCGCCGCCAGCCTCTTCGACGGCCACGACGCCGCCATCAACATCGTCCGGCGGCTACTGCAACGACAGGGGGCCGAGGTGGTGCACCTCGGCCACGACCGCTCCGTCGACGAGGTCGTCGCCGCCGTGGTGCAGGAGGACGCCGACGGGGTGGCGGTGAGCTCGTACCAGGGTGGCCACAACGAGTACTTCCGTTACCTCGTCGACCGGTTGCGGGCCGAAGGTCGCGGCGACGTCCGGGTCTACGGCGGTGGAGGCGGGGTGATCATCGCCCCGGAGATCGCCGCCCTCCTGGACTACGGGGTGGCACGCCTGTTCTCACCCGAGGACGGCCAGCGCCTGGGCCTGCCGCTCATGGTCAACACCATGATCGCGGACTGCGACGCCGCGCCCCGCCCGGCGCCGACGGAGGACGACTGGGACCGGCTCGGCTCCTGGGACGCCGGCGCCCTGGCGCGGGTCACGACGGCGGCGGTCGATGGTTGCCTCGACCGTGAGGTGGCGCCGCCGGCGCGACCCGTTCCCGTGCTGGGGGTGACCGGGACGGGCGGGTCGGGCAAGTCGAGCCTCACCGACGAGCTGCTGCGGCGGTTCCGCCTGGACCTGGAGGACAAGCTCCGGATCGCCGTCGTCGCCGTCGACCCGAGCCGCAGCAGGGGCGGCGGTGCGCTCCTCGGCGACCGGATCCGGATGAACAGCCTCGACAGCGACCAGGTCCGCTTCCGCTCCCTCGCCACCCGCGGCTCGGTCACCGAGGTGCCCGGCACCCTCGCCGACGTCATTGCCGTGGCCAGGGCGGCGGGCGCCGACCTGGTCATCGTCGAGACACCCGGCATCGGCCAGGGCGACGCCGCCTTGGTGCCGTTGGTGGACGTGTCGCTGTACGTGATGACTCCCGAGTACGGGGCGGCGACGCAACTCGAGAAGATCGACATGCTGGACTTCGCCGACGCCGTCGCCATCAACAAGTTCGAGCGCCGCGGCGGCCAGGACGCCTTGCGCGACGTGCGCCGCCAGCTCGCCCGCAACGGGGTGCACCTGGACACGCCGCTGGAGGAGCTGCCCGTCTTCGGCACCGTCGCGTCGCGCTTCAACGACGACGGCGTCACCGCCTTGTACCAGCACCTGCGCTCCCTTCTCGGCTTCCCCGCCGGCACCCTCGCCCCCGTCGAGACCAAGGTCAGCTCCACCGGCGCCGCCATCGTGCCCCCCGCCCGCAGCCGCTACCTGGCCGAGATCGCCGACGCCGTGCGCCGCTACCACGGGCGCACCGAGGAGCTCGCCGGCGCCGCCCGCCGCCGCCAGCAGGCCCGGGAGGTCGCCGCCGCCCTCGGCGACTCTCCCGCCGCCGCTGCCGTGCGCGAGCTCGAGCGGGCCGCTGGCAGCGCCCTCGACGGGGACACCGCCGGCGCCCTCGCAGCCTGGCCGGCGACGCTCGAGCGCTGCAGGGGCGAGATCACCGAGTCCCTCTCCGGCACCCGCGTCCCCAAAGTGGCGCTTCCCCGCCACAGCGACGAGGGGGAGCTCGTCCGCTGGTTGCGGGAAGAGAACCGTCCTGGATCGTTCCCGTTCACCAGCGGGGTCTTTCCCGAGAAGCACCGCGGAGAGGGCCCGACCCGGATGTTCGCCGGAGAAGGGGACCCGGCCAGGACCAACCGCCGCTTCCACCTCCTCTCCGAGGGCCAGCCGGCCACCCGGCTGTCAACCGCCTTCGACTCGGTCACCCTCTACGGCCAGGACCCCGACGAGCGCCCCGACGTCTACGGCAAGGTCGGCAACGCCGGCGTGTCGGTCGCCACCCTCGACGACATGAAGGTGCTCTACGGCGGCTTCGACCTGCTCTCGCCCACCACATCGGTGTCGATGACGATCAACGGGCCGGCGCCGACGATCCTCGCCATGTTCCTCGACACCGCCATCGACCAGGCCGTCGACCGCCTCGGGCCGGCGCCGACCGCCGAGGACGTCGCCGCCGCCACGGCGGAGGCGTTGCGCACCGTGCGGGGCACCGTGCAGGCGGACATCTTGAAGGAGGACCAGGGCCAGAACACCTGCATCTTCTCCACCGACTTCTCCCTCTCGCTCATGGGCGACGTGCAGGAGTGGTTCATCGCTCACGACGTGGAGCGCTTCTACTCGGCGTCCATCAGCGGCTACCACATCGCCGAGGCCGGCGCCAACCCCGTCACCCAGCTGGCGTTCACCCTCGCCAACGGCTTCACCTACGTCGAGGCCTACCTGGCACGGGGCATGCCCGTCGACGACTTCGCCCCCAACCTGTCGTTCTTCTTCTCCAACGGCATGGACCCCGAGTACACCGTCATCGGCAGGGTCGCCAGGCGGATCTGGGCCATAGCCCTGCGCGACCGCTACGGCGCCAGCGCCCGCTCCCAGCGCCTCAAGTACCACATCCAGACCTCCGGGCGCTCCCTGCACGCCCAGGAGATGGCGTTCAACGACATCCGCACGACCCTCCAGGCGCTGTGCGCCGTGTACGACAACGCCAACAGCCTCCACACCAACGCCTACGACGAGGCCGTCACGACCCCCTCGGCCGACTCGGTGCGCCGCGCCATGGCGATCCAGATGATCATCAACAAGGAGTGGGGCCTCGCCGGCAACGAGAACCCGCTGCAGGGCAGCTTCGTCGTCGAGGAGCTCACCGACCTCGTGGAGGAGGCCGTGCTGGCCGAGCTCGACCGGCTCTCCGAGCGCGGCGGAGTGCTCGGCGCCATGGAGACCGGCTACCAGCGGGGCCGGATCCAGGACGAGTCGATGCTCTACGAGTCGCGCAAGCACGACGGGAGCCTCCCCATCGTCGGTGTCAACACGTTCCGCCACCCCGAGGGAGAGCCGGCCGAGGTCGGCATACCGCTGGCGCGCTCCACCGAGGCCGAGAAGCAGTCGCAGCTGCGCCGGCTGCGGGACTTCCAGGCCCGCCACGCCTCGGAGCGGCCCGCCGCGCTGCAGCACCTGAGGGAGGCGGCCCTCGGGGGGGGCAACGTCTTCGGGGTGCTCATGGAGGCCGTGCGCGCCTGCACCCTCGGTGAGATCACCGCCTGCCTGTTCGAGGCCGGCGGCCGTTACCGCCGCAGCGTGTAGCCGGCCGAGTCGCCGGGCCGGCACGCTACGCCTGCGAGGGCGGCGACGAGGACCGTCCTCCCTAGCACTGCGGCGCCGTGAACGTCACAGCCGCCACGAACTGCCTGAAGACCTGGAGCGTCGGGCCGAGGTCTGGCATGTCGGCGTAGAGCCCGAGTGCGCCCTGCTTGCCGATGGGGAGGCGGACCTCGGCTAGGTAGCTCAACGACTCGGGCACCGACGCCGGCGGCGCGGCCGGAGCGGCGGTGGCCCGCTGGAAGACGACCAGGCCGGCGGTGATGCCGCACACGAGCACCTGGGAGACGCTCCGGAGGCCGTAGCCGGGCCGCCCGTTGGGTAGCTGCGTGACACCGGCCGCGGTGGTGACGACGATGTCGCCGGCGCCCGACGCGGGCCGGAACGCCACGCTCGAGGTCGCCGTTGCCGGGGCCTGCACCGGCACCTCTCGCCACGTGGCCGGGTAGAGGGCCGCGAAGCGGGATGAGCGGTAGGAGCGGAACACCCCGGGCGCGCTGAGCGCCGGCTGCGCGCTGATCCAGCCCGTCGCGGCCAGGCCTCGGACCGCGAACCACCCGCCGTTGGCGCGCGTGTAGCGCAGCACCGTGAGCACGACGCCCTGCGCCGCCGTTCCCAGCACGGCAGCAGACCTGCTCGGCCATCGGCGCACGTTGAGCCCGATCGGGCTCAGCACCGTCCTCCGGCTGCTCAGCTGCGTCCCGGGTGTGGTGGTGGCCGGCACCGTCGTCGACGGTGCCGTCGTCGAGGTCGTCGTCGAGGTCGTCGTGGGGGCCGACGAGGAGTGCCCCCCGGTGATGCTGCAGCCTGCCGCTACGGCGGTCAGGAGGGCGGCCCCGGCCAGCAGGCGCGCCGTGCGCCACGGGACCCGACAGGAGCGGATGGTCGATGCCACGGCCACATTCTCGCTCCGCCGTGGGGCCGGGAGGCTTCGCGGGGCATCTGAGCTGAGGCTGAGCGTGGTTCACGCTGTGGCGGCAGCGACTGCGTCCCGGCGTGACCCCACCCCATGGGGGGCGCCGACGGTTGGGGCGGTTCGCCGCGTATGGTCAGCGTCGGACCGGCCCCGCCCCCGGCCAGTCACGATGTCGTGGAACCGAACAGCGGTTCGCGGCGTCGATGCAGTAGAGAGCGGCGGAGACAGGAGAGACCGATGCTGAACGGCTGGCGGGTGGTGGTGGTCTTGCCGGCGTACAACGCCGCCGAGACCCTCGAGCGCACGATCAGCGAGATCGACCGGACCGTCGTCGACGAGATCGTGCTCGTGGACGACGCCAGCACCGACGACACCACCTTCGTCGCCCGCCGCCTAGGCCTGACCTGCATCACCCACGAGCGCAACCTGGGCTACGGCGCAAACCAGAAGACCTGCTACGCCGCCGCCCTCGACGCCGGCGCCGACATCGTCGTCATGGTCCACCCCGACTACCAGTACTCGCCCCGGTTGGTCACGGCGATGGCCGGCATGATCACCTCCGGCCACTACGACCTGGTGCTCGGCAGCCGGGTGCTGGCGCAGAGCTCGGTGGCCAACGGGATGCCCCGCTACAAGTACGTCGCCAACCGGGTGCTGACGGCGATCGAGAACGTCCTGCTCCACCAAAAGCTCTCGGAGTACCACACCGGGCTGCGGGCCTTCAGCGCCGACCTCCTGCGCTCCCTGCCCCTGGAGCACAACTCGGACGACTTCGTGTTCGACAACCAGATGATCGTGCAGGCCATCGCCTGCGGGGCGCGCATCGGCGAGGTGTCCTGCCCGACCCGCTACGAGCGTGACTCCTCGTCGATCTCGTTCCGCCGCAGCGTCCGCTACGGGGTGGGCGTGCTCGCCACCGGGGCGTCCTACGTGCTCGACCGCGCCCGCATCCGCAGGGCGCCGTTCCTCGACAGCGAGGGCAAGCCGCCTTTCGTGGCCCCCTCCAGGCCGGCGGCGCACCCCGAGCGGATCGACCTGGTAGCCGCCGCCGGAGGGGTTGCCGACGTGGCGGGCGCCCACTTCCCCGGCGCCGGTTGACCACCGGCGCCCACCTCGGTTGACCACCGGCGCCGGCCGGCCCGCCGGCGCCCCCACCCCTGCGGGCGGCGGGGCTGGCACCCCGGTGACCGCCGGCGCCCCCACCGCTGCGGGCGGCGGGGCCGGCACCCCGGTGACCGCCGGCAGGCGGGCCGCCCCGACGCTCGCCGCCGAGATCGTCGCCCTGCTCCTGGCGCCGGTCGTGTGCTTCTGGGCGTTGCGACTCCGGGCCATGGCGGTCGACGGCCTGCCGGACCCCGCCATGCACAGCGTCTACTTGTGGGACCCGAGGGATCTCGTGGCGCGCTACGCGCCCCAGGTCTTCGACGCGGTGCAGCGCGCCTACATCGGGCCGCCTGCGGCCTACTTCCGCTGGGGGATGAGGCCGGGCTTCCTCGTACCCGGGCGGCTTGCGTACCTCGCCTTCGGAGCCGTCCCGGGGTTCTTCGCGTTCCGCTACGTGCTGGCGCTGGTGGCGACCGTGCCCGCCTACGTGCTCGCCAAGCGGCTCTGGGGCCGGTGGGCAGGCGCCCTCGCCGTGGTCCTCGTCATGAGCAGCCCGGTGATCGTCACGGCGTGGGGGACCGACTTCCCCGACTCGGCGGCCGTCTCCTACCTCCTCGGTGCCACCGCCTGCCTCGTGATCCCGCCCCGGTCGGTGCGGGAGCACCGCCTGATGCTCGTCGTGGCCGGCGCCCTCTACACGGCGTCGGTGTGGTCCCTCGCCACCACGGGGCTCCTCGTCGCCGTGACGATCCTGGTCTGGGTGGGCTACCGCGCCGTTCGCGATCGCCGGCACCTCGCCGGCGACGTGGCGCTGCTCGCCGCCGTGGCGGTCGCCACCACCGTGCTGGCCGCCCTCGGCTCCTGGGTGCTGCTCGGCCGCTTCGACTTCGTGGCGCCGACCATCCGGGCCGTGCTGTTCCTCGGGACGCCGGCCCAGGAGAAGCTGTGGCACTCGAGCAACCCGCGGTGGGCGCCCTACGACGCCTACCTCCTCGTCCTGCCCACCGTAGTGGTGGCGTGGGTGGCGACGGTCCGGGTGCGCCCATCCGCCCGCGGAGCTCACCGGGCGGCGCAGGTGGACCACGCCGCTCACCGGGCGGCGCAGGTGGTCCTCGGCCTCGCCGCCACCGGCCAGCTGGCTCTCGCCGCCTACTTCCAGTTCGTCGGCAACATACAGCTCCTCGAGGAGCACTACCTGTCGTCCACGCTGTGGGCCGCCTCCACCCTCACGCTGCTCCTTGTCCTCGCCGAGATCGCCCGCCCCCTCGCCACCTGCCGTGTCCTGTGCTTCGTGCCGGCCGCCGCCGTCGTGGTCGTGGCCCTGCTCTCCGAGGTCCTCCCGACCCCCCCGCCGTTCGGGTGGGCACCGTGGGGCCTCGCGTTGGTGGCCGTCGTCGTGGGCGTCGTGGCCGGCGTCGCCTTCCTGGCCGGCGTCCCGCTGCCCACGCGGTTCCTCCGGCCGACCATCGCCGCCGTGGCGTCCGTGGTGGTCCTCGCCGCCGTCCTCGTGCTGACCGTGGCCCCCACGCCCAAGTACGCCCCGCTGCCCAACACCGTCTACGACCCGCTCACCGGCTACGACCAGGCGCTCGGGGGGGCGGCCGGGCGGCTGGTCGACGAGTACCGCATCGAGTACGAGGCACGGCGGTGGGTGCCGAACGCAACCTACCGGGGGGAGCAGCTGCTCACCTGCCTGACGGACCCGAGCAGCGCCCGCGAGTTCAAGGTCGCCGCCCTCTTCCACGCCGGGGACAGCATGCTCCCCGGGACCTGCCCGCGCATCTCCGACGCCGCGGTCGACCTGATCGTCAGCCGCAAGGCGGCGCAGCTGCTGGTGGTGAGCAAGGGGCCGCTGCGCATCGGGGAGCTGCTCCACCGGTTGGCGCCCTTGGGAGCGGTCCTGGCGCGTCACACGGAGCTGCGGGCCGGCCGGGTGACCTGCTGGCTGTGGCTGGTCGAGGTGCCCCGGTACCTCTCGGAGCACGCCATCTGAACCGCCGCTACCCGGCTCGGGCGGCGGCGAGGACGGCGTCGGCGAGGGGCGGCCACCGGTCGACCGCCCAGCGGCCCCAGGGCTCGGCGGCCAGCTCGGCGCAGGCGACGCCGGCGTCGGGGTCGACCCAGAGGAACGAGCCCGATCGACCGAAATGGCCGAACGTCCTCCCCGACCCCCCATCCCCCGTCCAGTGCGGGTGCTTGCCGTCGCGCAGCTCGAAGCCGAGCCCCCAGTCGTTGGGCCGCTGGACGCCGTACCCCGGGAGGACGCCGTCGAGTCCTGGAAAGGCCACGCTGGTCGCCAGCCCCATCGTCTCGGGGGAGAGGAGCGTCGGGGCGAGGAGCTCCTGCCCCAGCCGGGCCAGGTCGGTCAACGGGCCGCTCGCCCCCGCCGCCGGCGAGCCGTCGAAGCTGGTTCGCACGAGCCCGAGCGGCTCGATGGTCGCGCCCCGCAGGTACTCGCCGAACGGCATCCCCGCCGCGTCCCCCACCACGCCGCCCAGCAGCTCGAAGCCGGCGTTGGAGTAGATCCGCCGGGTGGCAGGCGGCGCCTGCACCGCCGGGGAGTCCGGACCCAGTCCCGACGCGTGGGCCAGCAGGTGGCGGACGGTGGCACCCGGTGGGCCCGCCGGGTCGTCCAAGCCGACGGTGCCCTCCTCCACGGCCACGAGGACGGCGATCGCCGTCAGCAGCTTGGTCACCGACGCCCACGGCCGCACCGCGGTGGCGTCGCCTGTGGTCGCGACCGTCCCCCCGGGTCCGGCCACGGCGACGGCCGCCTCGACCGGCCACGCTGAGACCCCGGCGAGGGCTCTGGCCCAGCCGGCGGTCACTACCGTTCCTACTGAGTGCCCATGAGTGACACCCGGCCAAGGCGAACGGTCCTACTTGGCCCAAGGGCCACTGGTCCCACGTTTGCCGCTTCGGGTCTCACCTGAGATGGGCTGGGCCGTGTTGCCCGGCCCCGCCCAGCGCCCTCACGCCTTGGTGGCCTTGTGGTCCTCTCGCTCTCGTGCCCCTGCCGGTCGGCGTCTTGCACGTGGTAGCTCTCCGCACCAGCGGGCTGGCCCGCCGCTTCGATCCTCCGGTCGGGTGCGGTCACACCTGGACTTGCCTGTGCTCTGCGCCGGGCGGGGTGCCCGAGTGCTCTCCTACCCAGCACCACCGCGGCTGCGGTGTGCCGGGAAACTGGGTGCCGCTTAGAAGACAGCGGCTGTTGCCAGTACTCGCCCCCCCAGATAGACGAGTACGCCGCAGGGACGCCAACGACAGCGAGCCCCCTCCTTGCCGCCATCGCCACAAGCCTGTCCCGGAACTGAGCGGTCGGCATGCTGCAGACCACCTTGCGGAACCTTTTCCGGGAGCCGTAATGCTCTCGGCCGGTCGCCCCCATCTCAGCAAAGCCGAGGTCCTCGACCACGACAAGGGCGCAGCCGTGCGCTTCGGCCAGGTCGAGGGCCTCTGTGAGCGCCTGGCGGAGGTGGCCGTCGCGCACGGTCGCAGGCAGGTCCTCGGTGACCAGGGGGATGTGACCAAGACGGCGCACCAGGTTGCCCGAGCGGTCCAGGACTGCTGGGGCGATGAAGCCGTGGTTCAAGTCGATGGCGAGCACCCGAAGGCTCTTGTCGGCCAGGAGCGTGCCCAGGGCGGGCACCTCGGGGGTACCAGCGGGGGTGAAGCTCGCGTCCAGGTAGGTCCTGGCGTTGTCCCCGGGCACGATGTCGTAGGCGACCGCCCGGCCCGCCTCCACCTGTGCGAGCCACTCGTCACGGCGGTAGGAGAAGGAGGCCTTGGCGTCCAGGCGGTAGCGGGTCACACCACCTTTGGTGAGGTTCGCCAGGTGGGCCAGCGGGCCTGGCAGGTCGACTTCGACCGTGCCGTCGGGGGAGACCCTGACCGTCTCGTTGCCAAAGCGCTTGCCCGCCTCGCCATTGGCCCCGGAGCTCTCTCGCCTGGCCCGCCACTTGGCTTGCCAGGCGTCCTTGTCGAGGCCGGCCTCGCCCAGGTGGAGCCGCTTCCTCATGAGGCCCTTGCTGCCGCGGCAGATATGCACGACGCCGCCTTCGATGTCTTTTTGCAGCTTGGCCACCTCTGAGCCAAGGTGCTGGAGGCGCCGGCGCTTCATGGCATGCTCATGGGTGCTGCGGTAGCCGAAGTCGAGCTTCCCCGGCTCGCGGCCTTCGGCCTTGGCCCGCTCGGCCTCGGCGGCCTTGAGGGCTTCGCGCTCGGCCTGGCTGTGCACGGGCAGGCCGAGCTTGGCCGCTATCACCTCGACCGCCTCTTGCTTGTCGGCGAGCACCCTAACCTGGTTCCTGCGGGCGAGGTTGTAAGCGTCGTTGGAAACTTTGGTGAGCCTCCCGGCCCACCGGGAGGACGACTCGGCAGTGAGCCCCTGCTTGCGAGCGGCCCAGGCCGTCTTGTCATGGGAGGTGCCAGCCTTGCAGCGTGCTGCGAGGTCTCTCCCAGCCAGTGCCGCCATGTGGTGCCCCAAAGCGGTGAGCACGCGCTCGTCCTGCTCGGAGGCCTTGAGCCTCGTGCGCACACGGAGCGTCGTCACCCCAGGGGCCTGCTCGGCACCACTGACTGGGTAGCGAGGCTTCTGCCTCTTGGCCTTGGTCACAATGGCATCATCTCACTGGGGTGGGACAACGCCATCGGCCCCACGTCGTGCTCAGCGCAGTTCAAGGCCTTGATCTTGATGGCACGGTTGCGTGCCGAACGGCGCCCGTACAGGCGGGCGCAGAAGCTCGTGAGCACCTCGACCATGTCACGCACCAAGTCGCCGGTGACCTCGCCCTCGTCGGCCACGACCAGGCGCCGCCCTGAAGCCGACAACGCCGCTTCTACGAACTCGGTGTTCATGGTACGCCGTGTGGCAGTGCACCCCCTGCATCTCGGCCCACTGTTTCAGGCTCACCTCACGCTTACCATTATAGCGGACTAGAACACGCGTATGGGATATAACAGGCTATTGATCAGAAGCAGTTCCCTACCCTTGCCCAGGCGCGAAGCAACCCATGGCGCCGGCGATCACCTCCAGGTTGGACTCCATCAGGCTGAAGTACGAGCGCAGCCCGTGGGGCCACCCGCCGGCCGGCACGCCGGTGAGCGGGTCGATCGTCCTGAGCGCCACATCGGTCTCGGCCTGCACCCCCAGCAGCCCGTCGATCGGCTGCCAGCGGTCCCGGTACACGGCGTGCACGCCGGCGGCGCGCACCGTGGCCGCCTCCCGGGCGACCGTCGAAGCATCCGGGCGCAGCGGCGCGGGCGTCGGCCCGTCGATCGCCACCACGTGCACGGGGTAGCGGCCGTCGAGGGCGGTGAAGGCGGCGTCAGAGGTGACCATCGCCTGTAACGGGCAGGTGGCCAGCGTGGACTGGTAGTCCTCGTCGAGCGAGGCGAGCAGGGCCTGCTCGTCGGCGTTGCCGTTGGCGAACGTGGGCTTCGCCCGCGGGTCGGCGGCGACCAGCGCCCGCTCGATGGCCCGGCTGACCGACTCCATCCGGTAGGGGCTCAGCCAGGGGTAGCCGGGGCCGGCCGGTGCCACGTCGACGACTCGCGCCGCCCCCGCCGCAGCTGCTGCGGCGGTGAAGGACGGCTGCAGTGACGGGGCGGCCTCGAGGACCACGCCGGCGTGGCGGACCTGCTGGCGTTGCGCGGCGGTGAGCCGGTAGGTGGTCGGATCCTGGCCGGCCGGGACGACATCGACAACGCGGACGTTGCCCTGGCCGACGGCCGCGGCCGCCTGGGCGAGCGGCCACAGGCCGACGGCGACGGTCACGACCGGTGCGTCCTTGGTGCGTGCCGCTGCTGCGGCGCCGCCGCACGCCGTCGCGACGAGGGCCACAGCGAGGAGGGCGGCGCTGAGGGCGGTCGAGCGGGTGGCGGGGCGGCGGGGGGCGCCGGGTGGCGGTGGGTTCGGCGTCACTACGTGCCATTGGATCGATGCCCCGCCCCACCGGCAAGTCGGGCGCTCTTACCCGTACAAGAAGATTCGCCCACCACGTGGTTACTGTCGGGTAGCTCACGTGCCGCCGCCGCCGCCCTCCGGCAGCCGGTCGCCGGCGACTGCGTGCTCCGCCAGGGTCCCGACGCGCAGTCCGGCCGCCCTCCACTCCTCGACCAGGACGGGGAGGGCGGCGAGCGAGCGCTTCCAGCTGTCGGGGGCGGAGGTGACGTCGGAGTCGTGGAGCAGCACCGTCGCTGACGGGTACATGGTGGAGCGGACCACCGCCACGACCTCGCCGGCGTCGATGCCCGGCCGCCAGTCCCTGCCCCATGTGGTCCAAAGAACGGTCCGCAGGCCCGCCTGGCGGGCGGCGACGAGCGAGGACGACGCCAGGGCCCCGTATGGCGGGCGGAACCAGCGGACCTCCACGCCCCCGGCGCCCTCGATGATGTCCCTGGCTCGACGCACGTCGTCGACCGCCCACCACCACGGACGCCCGAGGTGGTTGGCGTGGTGGTAGCCGTGCACGGCCAGCTCGTGGCCGCGGCAGGCCAGCTCGGCGGTCAGGCTCCCCGCCCGGCGGACCTGGCAGCCGAGGAGGAAGAACGTCGCCCGGACGCCGAGGCGGTCGAGCTCGTCGAGGAACGCCGGCGTCGAGGCCGGGTCGGGTCCGTCGTCGAAGGTGAGCGCCACGTGGTCGGGCGCGCCCATCCCGGCGAGGCCGGGGAACAGCGAGGTCCGCAGCCACCGGAAGTGCACCAGCCCCGGGACGGCGTGCGCGACCCCGGCAGCGGCGAGGGCGGACGCACCGAGCAGGGCGGCCCGGCCGGTGGGGGGCACGCGAGCGATCCTACGGGAGGCGATCCCGCTAGGTTGGGCGCAGCCGGAGTGTAGGGAGGGAGCGCCAGTGCGAGTGCCGTTGACCGTCGGGGACCATCTGCGCCGTGCCGCCGAGGTGTACGCCGAGAAGCCGGCCATCGTCGACGAGCCCGGCACGCCGGGGTCGTGGGGCACGGTCACCTACCGCCAGCTCGACGCCCGGGCGCGCGGCATGGCCACCGCTCTCGACGCCCTCGGGGTCGGGCAGGGGGAGCGGGTCGCGATGGTGAGCCCCAACGCGTCACGGTTCCTGGCGGCGTTCTTCGGCGTGAGCGGCTATGGACGGATCCTGGTGCCGGTCAACTACCGCCTCAACGCCGAGGAGATCCGCTACATCGTCGAGCACTCTGGGGCCTCGGTGCTGCTCGTCGACCCCGAGTCCGACGAGGCACTCGCCGGCGTGACCGCCAAGCACCGGATCGTGCTCGACGGGGTGGCTGACGCCGAGCTGTTCGCCGAGGCGACCGCCCAACCGCGGGAGTGGGCAGCCGACGAGGATGCCACCTGCAGCATCAACTACACGAGCGGCACCACCGCCCGGCCGAAGGGCGTGCAACTGACGCACCGCAACTGCTGGATCAACGCCGCCACGTTCGGCTGGCACGTCGGCGTCGGGGACCGCGACGTGTTCCTCCACACCCTGCCCATGTTCCACTGCAACGGCTGGGGCATGCCCTACGCCGTCACCGCGATGGGCTGCAAGCAGGTCGTCGTCCGCAAGATCGTGGGGGAGGAGATCCTGCGGCGCGTCGACGAGCACGGCGTGACCCTCATGTGCGGGGCGCCGGCCGTCGTGGCCGCCATCCTCGACGCCGCCACGGCCCGTGCCCAGCGCGGGGAGGAGATCCCCGGCAGCGGCCGGGTGCGCATCGTCGTAGCGGGCGCCCCGCCGCCGTCCAAGACCATCGAGCGGGTCGAGGGCGAGCTCGGCTGGGAGCTCATCCAGATCTACGGCCTCACCGAGACCTCGCCGCTGCTCACCATCAACCGGGCACCCGCCGGGTGGGACGCGCTGGCGGCGCCGGAGCGGGCGCGGCTGCAGTCGCAGGCAGGGGTAGCGGCTCTCGGCGTGCAGATCACGACAGCGGCCGACGGCGAGGTCCTGGCCCGCTCCAACCATGTCTTCGCCGGCTACTGGCGGCAGCCGGAGGAGACGGCCAGGGCGCTGGAGGGAGGCTGGTTCCACACCGGCGACGAGGGCCACCTGGAGGACGGTGGCTACCTGGTGATATCCGACCGCAAGAAGGACGTGATCATCACCGGGGGTGAGAACGTCAGCTCCGTCGAGGTCGAGGACTGCCTCTACCAGCACCCTGCGGTGGCGGAGGTGGCGGTCATCGGGGTGCCCGACGACAAGTGGGGGGAGACGGTCAAAGCGCTCGTCGTCCTCCGCAGCGGCCACGACGCCGGCGAAGCCGAGCTCATCGCCTTCTGCCGGGAGCGGATGGCGCACTACAAGTGCCCCACCTCGGTCGAGCTGCCCGATTCCCTGCCCCGCACGGCGACGGGCAAGCTTCAGAAGTTCCGCCTCCGGGAGCCCTACTGGGAGGGAAGGGAACGACGTGTCAACTGAGCTGCCGGACGCCACCGCAGTGGCGGCGGCGATCGCCGCCGGGGAGATGAGCCCGATCGAAGCGGTGGACGCTGCCATCGCCCGCATCGAGGCCCTCGACCCGCAGCTCGACGCCGTCATCCACCGGCGCTTCGACGCGGCGCGCAAGGAGGCGGCGGGGGAGCTTCCCGACGGCCCGTTTCGCGGCGTCCCGCTGCTGCTCAAGGACCTGGGCGCTGCGATGGCCGGCGAGCCGATGCACTGCGGCCTGCGCGTCGCCAAGGCGGCGGGCTACCGGGCGGTGGCCGACAACGCCGTCGTGCGACGGCTGCGCGCCGCCGGGTTCGTCGTCGTCGGGCGGACCAACGTGCCGGAGCTCGGCACGACGGTGACGACCGAGCCCGTCGCCTACGGGCCGGCGCGCAACCCGTGGAGCACTGCCCACTCGACGGGCGGCTCGTCGGGAGGGTCGGCGGCGGCGGTGGCGTCCGGCATGGTGCCCGTCGCCCACGGCAGCGACGGCGGCGGGTCGATCCGCGTGCCGGCGTCGGAGTGCGCCCTCGTCGGGCTCAAGCCGTCCCGCGGGCGGGTGAGCCACTCGCCGGAGGGGGAAGCGTGGATGGGCGGTACCACCGACGGGGTCCTCACCCGCACCGTGCGGGACACGGCCGCGCTGCTCGACGTCCTCGCCGGCCCCGAGCCCGGCGACCCCTACACCGCCCGCGCCCTCCCTGGGCCGCTGGCGGCCGAGGTGGGCGCCGACCCCGGCCGCCTCCGCGTCGGCGTCCTCGACCACCCGCCTGGATCGGGACCGGCGGCGGCCGCCCCCGATGCCGACGCCGCCAAAGCAGTGCGCGCGGCGGCGAGCGCGCTCGAGCAGCTGGGCCACCACGTCGCCTACGCCTACCCGCCCGCTCTCGACGACGACGTTGCCTACGCCGACCGCTTCATAACGATCGTGTCCGCCGGCGTCGCGCGCGAGCTGGCCGACTGGGAGGCGACGCTCGGCCGCCCGATCGCCGAGGAGGACGTGGAGCCGGAGAACGTGTTCTTCCGGGCGGTCGGTGCCGCCGTATCGGCCTCCGACTACCTCGGCGCCGTGGACTGGCTGCACGCCTTCTCCCGCCGGGTCGCCGCCTGGTGGGCCGACGGCTGGGACCTGCTCGTGACCCCGGTGCTCAACGGGCCGCCGCCGCCGATCGGCTGGCTCTCCGACCCCGACGAGGGGTTCGGGCGCCTGCAGGCGCTGCTGGCGTACACGTCGCAGTTCAACATCACCGGCCAGCCGGCGATCTCCGTGCCGTTGCACTGGACGGAGGACGGCCTGCCTGTGGGTGTCCAGCTGGTTGCGGGCGCCGGCCGTGAGGACCTGCTCGTCCGGGTGGCGGGCCGGCTCGAGCAGGCGCGGCCGTGGAGCTCCCGCCGGCCGCCCGTGTGGGGCGGATGAGCGAGGACTTTCAGCGTCGCCCGCCGAGGCGCCGGTCGGCGATGAGATCCAGGACCAGGCCCGTCCACCCCGTCTGGTGCGACGCCCCCAGGCCGGCGCCGTTGTCACCGTGGAAGTACTCGTGGAACCACAGCTGGTCCCGCCACGCCGGGTCCCGCTGGAACAGTTCCGTGCCGCCGAACACCGGGCGGCGCCCGTCGGGGCCGCAGAGGAAGATCGACACCAGGCGGCGGGCCAGGTCATCCGACACCTGGTGGAGGGTCACGGCCTGGCCCGAGCCGGCCGGGTCCTCAACGACCAGCTGGTCGGCGAAGTAGCGGCCGTAGCGGTCGAGCGCCTCGATCAGCAGGTAGTTGACCGGGAACCAGACCGGCCCCCGCCAGTTGGAGTTGCCGCCGAAGAGGAAGTTGGTCGACTCGGCCGGCTCGTAGTCGATGCTCGACGTCTCGCCGCCGAGGTCCATGGAGTACGGCCGGTCCCGCAGCTCGGCGGTGAGGGAGCGCACCCCGTGGTCCGACAGCAGCTGGCCGGGGTCGAGGACCCGCTGCAAGATGCGCTGCAGGCGTTGCGCGTCGACCACCGACAGGAGGCGCCGTCCGGCGTGGCCGGGCTTCATGAACGAGAGGCAGTGAGCTGCCGCGTCGGGCTTGTGGCGCAGGAACCAGTCAAGCCGGCGGGCGAAGTCGGGGAGGTCGGTGAGGTCGGCGTCCTCGACGATGGCGGCGGCAAAGAGCACGATGAGGCCCGCCACGGAGACGACGCGCACGGGTGTGCGGGTGCCGTCGTCGAGGGCGACCACGTCGTAGAAGTAGCCGTCCTCCTCGTTCCACAGCTCCTGGCCGCTCATGGCGGCGGCGATGTACACGAAGTGCTCGAAGAACTTCGTCGCCAGGTCCTCGTACACGTGGTCCTCGTGGGCGAGGATCAGGGCGATCTCGAGCAGGTTGAGCGAGAACATCGCCATCCACGCCGTGCCGTCGGACTGCTCCAGGCGGCCGGCGACCGGGAGCGGCTGCGACCGGTCGAAGAGCCCGATGTTGTCCAGGCCGAGGAACCCGCCCTCGAACACGTTCTCCCCGGAGGCGTCCTTGCGGTTCACCCACCACGTGAAGTTGAGCGCCAGCTTGTGGAACACCCGCTCCAGGAAGTCGCGGTCTACCGCCCCGTCCTCGCCACGCTCCTCCCGCTTGGCGGCGTCGATCTCGGCAACCCGCAACGCCGCCCACGCCTGCACGGGCGGGTTGACGTCGCCGAAGTTCCATTCGTAGGCGGGCAGCTGCCCGTTGGGGTGCTGGTACCACTCACGCCCGAGCAGGATCAGCTGGCGCTTGGCGAAGGCCGGGTCGAGATGGGCGAGGGCCACGCAATGGAAGGCGAGGTCCCACGAGGCGAACCAGGGGTACTCCCAGCAGTCAGGCATCGAGAGCAGGTCCCGGCAGTCGACGTGGCCCCATCCGGCGTTGCGGTCGCTCTTGTGGCCCGGGGGCGGCGGCGGCAACCCGGGGTCGCCGTCGAGCCAGCGCGCCACGTTGTAGCCGTAGAACTGCTTCGACCACAGCATCCCGGCCGAGGCCTGGCGCACGATGCGGGCCTCGTCCTCGGTGGCGTCGGCGGGGAGCAGCGACGCGTAGAACTCGTCAGCCTCCGACCGGCGCGCGGAGAGCACGGCGTCGAAGTCGTCAGCGAGGTCGGCGTCGCGCTGCGGGGACCACCGCAGCCGGACGGTGACCGTCGCGCCGGCGGCAACCGTGAGCCGGCGTCGCAGGCTCGCCTTGGTGCCCGTGGCCGCCGGGTTCACGGTGGGGGTGCCGTTGACGACGTGGCGGGCGATGCCGTCCTTCGGGTACTGCGGCCCCGGGACCCCGTACAGCTCCTCGAGGTTGGTGTCGTTGTCGCAGAACAGTGGCTCGCCCGTGCCCACCAGGTACCAGCCTCCGACCAGCGCATCCTCCGCCCGCAGGGCGACCGGCTCGGTGGAGGTGGGCGACGCTCCCGGGGCGGGGCCGGCGAGGGCGAGCGTAGGGCGGGCCGTCCCGGGCGTCCACGTCCAGCGGTTGCGGAACCAGACGGTCGGCAGCACCTCGAGCGTCGCTGTGTCCGGGCCGGCGTTGCGGACCTCGACCTGCCAGCAGAGGTCCTCCGGCGTCGCCTTCGCCCACGTGACGGTCACCGCCCAGTACCGGTTGGCGTCGAACACGCCGGTGTCCACCAGCTCGTACTCGGGCTGCAGCCGGCTGCGCCCGGCGTTGGTGGCCCGCAGGTCGTCGTAGGGGAAGGGCGCCTGCGGGTAGTGGTACCGCCAGCGGAGGTAGGACGAGGTGGGCGTGGCGTCGAGGTACCACCAGTAGTCCTTGACGTCCTCCCCGTGGTTGCCCTGGCTGTTGGTGAGCCCGTAGGGCCGCTCCTTCAACACCGGGTCGACTCCGTTCCACAGCGCCAGCGCCAGGCACACGTGCTGCTGGTCGTCACAGACGCCGGCCATGCCGTCCTCGCCCCAGCGGAAGGCATGCGAGGCCGCCTGCTCGAACGGCAGGTATGCCCACGCGTCGCCGTCGGCGGAGTAGTCCTCGCGCACCGTGCCCCATGCTCGCTCGGCCATGTACGGCCCCCACCGCCGCCACGGCACCTGGCGGTGATCGGCGTCGTCGAGGCGTCGCTGCTCGGCGGTGACAGGACTCATGGGCGCGAGCGTAAGCAAACTCCGGCTCCTGTGGTGGCCTCCTCGAGGATCAAGAAGCCGCATGGCTGCTGGGCTCCTGGTCTCTGCGGCCATCGAATCCCTTGACTTGCAAGGGAAATACTTGACCTGCGCCCCAAAACACTCTTTGATTGCAGTCAACTTCCCCAAAAACACCAGGAGGTGTCGGTGAACAAGTCAGAGCTCGTCGAGGCAGTGGCCGCAGCGGCCGGTCTCGAGCGGAAGCAGGCGGAGGCGGCGGTGAGCGCCTTCGTCGGCTCCGTGATGGACACAGCCCGGTCGGGTGAGACCGTCTCGATCTTCGGGTTCGGGACGTTCAAGCCGACGGCCCGTGGTGCACGCACCGGCCGCAACCCGCGCACCGGTGCACCGGTCAAGATTGCCGCGTCGAAGGGCGTGAAGTTCCAACCCGCTGCGGCGTTCAAGGCCGCCATCAACAGCAAGAGGGCCGTCGGCAAGAAGGTGGCAGCGAAGAAGGCGGCGCCGGCCAGCAAGTCACCGGCCAGCAGTGCGCCTGCCAAGAAGGCCGTGCCGGCCAGCAAGGTGCCGGCGAGGAAGGCGCCGGCGGCGAAGGCCGTGCCGGCGGCAAAGGCGTCCGCGACGAAGGCCGTGCCGGCCAGCAAGGTGCCGGCGAAGGCTGCGCCGCCGGCGAAGGCGTCCGCGACGAAGGCCGCGAAGTCAGCGGCGCCGGCGAAGAAGCGCTGAGGCCGGCGATGGCCCCCACCGCCAAGTCAGCGACCTCCAAGAAGGCGGCGCCCGCGAAGCGGGCCGTCGCCGCCACGACCGCCAGGAGCTCGACGGCGGCGTCCACCAAGGCGACCGCCACGAGGACGGCGGCAGCGCGCGCGACGACCAGGCCGGTAGCGAAGAAGTCGGCGGTTCCTGCCAAGAAGGCGCCGGCCAAGGCGGCGGCTCCCGCCAAGAAGGCACCGGCCAAGGCGGCGGCACCCGCCAAGAAGGCACCGGCCAAGGCGGCGGCACCGGCGAAGAAGGCACCGGCGAAGAAGGTCGGCGCCGCCCGGTCGACGCCGGCGCAGGTGGCGACCAAGCGGGCTGGCGCCCCCGTCCGCAAGGGAACCTCAGCGGCGGCGTCGGCCGCCAGGGTGACCGCCCGGGCGGCGAAGGGTGCGGCGAGCAGGAACGCCGCCGCAGCGTCACGCGCGTCGAGCGCGTCGGCCTCGGCTCGCACCGCCAAGACGCCCGCCCGGGTTCGCCGTTCCGGATCCCGCTGAACGAAGCCCGCTCGACGAAGTGGTGCACCGGCCGGCAGCGGCCGGTGCACCCCGCGGCGCCTACCAGTCGAGCTCGTCCTGCCCCGCTGCGGTGCCGGGGCGCACGGTGGCCCGCCTGCCCTCCACGCCCCACGCCAGGTGCTCCATGAAGACCCACGAGCGGCGGTGGATGGCCGTCGGCCCGTAGGCCTGGAGCGCCATCTTGTGGCGGGGGCACGGGTAGCCCTTGTTGCCGTCGAAGTCGTACCCGGGGTAGTGCTCGGCCTCCTGCCGCATGAACCGGTCACGGCTCACCTTGGCGAGTATCGACGCAGCGGCGATCGACAGGCAGGCGGCGTCACCGCGCACGACGCGCTGCGTGCAACCGAGCCCGACGAAGTCCCACGTGCCGTCGACGAGCACGGCGTCGGGTGCCACCCCGAGCGCCGCCATCGCCCTGCCGGCGGCCAGGCGTTGGGCGTCGGCCATCCCGAGGGTGTCGCACTCGTCGTGGGACGCCCAGCCGACCCCCCAAGGCCGGCACCACCCGGCCACGCGGTCGAATAGCCGCTCGCGCTCGGACTCGGTCAGCAGCTTGGAGTCGCGGACCTTGTACACCCGGCGGTCCCGGGGCAGCACCGCCGCCCCGACGACGAGGGGCCCTGCCCACGCCCCCCGGCCGACCTCGTCCACGCCGACGACCACCCGCCGGCCGGCGTCCCACAGCGAGCGCTCGACGGCGAGCGTCGGGGCCGTCGAGCGCCTGGGACGGCCGCTCAGGGGCCGGAGGACCGGCAGTGGTCGCTGCATTGTCACGCCGGCTCCCGGCGGTAGCGGGCGAACAGCCGTCCGTCACCGGTGAAGAGGTCGGTGAGGGTGAAGCTGGCGGGCGCTCCGTCGACACCCGGCGCCCAGCCCTGGCTCAGGGTCGTGCGGCCCACACCTGCCACCAACGGGCTGTGCGTCAGGCAGATCTCGTCCACCAGGCCGGCGCGCAGGAGGCCGCCGAACAGGCGCGGCCCGCCCTCGCATAGGATCCGCTCCAAGCCGTCGGCCCGCAGCGACTCCACCATCGCCACGAGGTCCACGTCGTGGTCGCCGAGGACGCGGACGTCCGCCACCTCCGACAGCCGGTCGATGCGGCCGGCGGGGACGAACCCGGACGCGAAAACGAGGGGGGTGGGCGGGGGGGGCTGGGCAGGGCGGCGTTGGGTGAAGAGCCGCGAGGTCGGGTCCAGGTCGGCGAAGCGCGTGACCACCGCCATCGTCGGCAGGGGGACCTGCCCCCGGCCCGCCCGCCGCTCCCGCCGCGCCTCGGTCAGCCACGCCGGCCCGTAGTCCTCGCTGCGGGCGGTGCCTGCCCCGATGACGACCACGTCGGCCAGGGCGCGCAGCGTCGCGAACAGCTCGAGGTCGGCGTCGCCGCCGAGGCTGCCGCTGTTCCCACCGACCTCGACGGCGCCGTCGAGGGTGACGACGAAGTTGACCCGCAGGCGCCCCGGCTCGTGGGCGTAGGCGGCCTCGAGGGCGGCGGCGTCGAGGGGCGGGGAGTGGGGTGCTCGATCGCCGAGCAGGCGCCGCAACGACATCCCAGCAGCTTCTGCGGTGGGCACGCCGCACGCTACCAACGGGTCCCCGCCGACCCGAGGAGCGCCGGGCGCTGGCCGTGCCAGCGCAGCGCGTAGGACACGAGGCCGATCACGGGGCTTGGCACCGTCGTCATCCCAACTTGATACCATCGTGGTATGAGCAAGCAGCTGACGGTTCGGCTTCCCGACGACCTCGTGGAGTTCATCGACCAGCGCGTCGAGCACGGGGACGCTGCCAGCCGGGCCGCGGTCGTGGCTGCGGCAGTGGAGAGGGAGCGGCGGCGGGAGATCGCCGCCCGAGATGTTGCGATCCTGGCTCGATCGACGAGTCGGGACGACTTCGACGACCTGGCCGACTTCGGCTCCCAGGTCCCCTTGGACGATCTGGCCTGATGCGCCCGATCCACGTGGCGCAGTTGGACAAGGCCCGTCCGGTCCTCGTCCTCACCCGGGAGGTGGTCAGGCCCTATCTGACCCGTGTGAGCGTGGCTCCCATCACCACCACCATCCGGGGCCTGTCGACCGAGGTGGCGGTCGGGCGAGCCAACGGCCTCGTCCAGGACAGCGTGGTCAGCTGCGACGACATCGTCACCCTGCCTACGTCCACCTTGGGGCGCCTGGTGGGGCACCTCCTGGAGGAGCAGGAGCCGGGACTCGCTGCAGCGATCCGTGCCGCCTTCGACCTCGCCTGAGCCGCAAGCCGACCTACGGTACGCCGCTGCCGCAGCTTGCCCGGCCAGCACGCGAGTCGTTCTCCATCCAATCTCAACCTCGGGTCGAAAGCCGGGGCCGCTACGATCGGGTGGTGGCCGCCCCCGCCCAGCGACCGGCCGGGTGGATGGGCCCGGCGTCGGTGCTCGTGCCGGTGAAGGCATTTGGCGAGGCCAAGGGGCGGCTCGCCCCGGTCATGTCACCGCAGCGCCGCGCCGAGCTGGCCCGCAGGATGGCCGAGGCCGTCCTGCGCTCCGCCCGCGACCTGCCCACCGCCGTGGTCTGCGACGACCGCGCCGTGGCGGCTTGGGCGCGCGACCAGGGGGCGCTGGTGGTGTGGGCGCCGGGCCGGGGCCTCAACCGTGCCGTACAGCAAGGCGTCGCCCACCTTGCCGCCGCCGGCGCCGAGCTAGTCGTCGTCGCCGCCGGCGACCTGCCCCTCGCCGACGACCTGCGGTGGGTGGCGGAGTTTCCCGGGACGACGCTGGTGCCCGACCGCCGGCGGGACGGGACCAACGTGCTGGCCGTGCCGACGGAGCGGACCTTTGGCTTCTCCTACGGGCCGGGCTCCTTCGCCCGCCACCTGGCGGAGGCAGAGCGCCTCGGCGGCCCCCTCCGCGTCGTGGACGCTCCCCGGCTGGCGTGGGACGTCGACGTCCCCGCCGACCTGCACCTGATCGGCCGGATCTGACCCGGCCCGCCCCGGGCTACCCGGAGGCGGGCGGCGCCGGCGCCGGCGTCCCCACCCAGATGGCCAGGCGCCCGTCGACCTCGCCTGCGACCACGGGTCGTGCCGCGAGCCAGGCGACGGCGTCGGTCGTGACCTGCCCGCCGCCCCACGCCGCCCCGGTGGTGGCGAGCCTCGCCCAGCTGGCGCCGGCGTCGCTCGACAGCCACACGCCCGCCTCGCCGTCGGGGCCGGTCGCGTACGACGGCACCGCTGGCGGGCCGATGGGATCCTCGACCGACCAGCGGGGGTCGACCGGCAGGGCGAGCGGCGCCGGCTGGCTGCCGCCGGCTGCCAACCAGCGGTCACCGCTGGCCGCTACGTCGCAAAAAGGTGCCACCCCCGCTCCGGTGATCCCCGCCGGCGACAGGCGCGTCCACGTGCCGGCGCCGTCGGTCGACTCCCACAGCGCCGGCACGTGGCTACCGCCCCTCCCCGTCGTCTGCCCGTAGGCGACGAGGGGGACCGGTGCCGTGCTGGTCGAGCCGGCCCCCCCAGACACAGCGCCGCCGGCGCCCGACCCGCCCGACGCGCCGGCGCCCGACGCGCCAGCGCCCGACCCGTCCGACGCGCCAGCGCCCGACGCGCCCGATCCGCCCGGAAGGGGGAAGCAGCCGTCCATGCTCTCGGTCGCGCCGACACCTGGCTGCGGTGAGACCGTGCCGGCGCTCCACGTGACACCGCCGGCGCTCGACCAGGCGGCGGCCTGGGTGCCGTCGTCCTGCTGGCCGGCCGGTCCCGGCCCGCTGCCGTCGACCGGGACGGCCGACGTCGAGTGCCCGTGCAGGGTCGGGGGAGGGCCGCTGCGGGTGGTGGCGCCGACGACGACCGCTCCCGTGCCGGCGCTGCACGCCCCGACCGGCCACGAGCCGCCGACGGTGGTCACAGCAGACAGGGTCCCCGCCGGCGTGGCGGCGGCGGGCCGGCCGGCGACCGACGCGGTGCCGGCCACGACCAGCGAACCGCCGGCCGCTGTCACGGCGACAGCCGGAACGCCGGCGGCGGAGGCGCTCCACGTCACCCCGTCGGTCGAGGTCCACACCCGGCCCGCAGAAGACGGGCCGGCGACGCCGGCGGCGACGAGGCTGGCGCCGACGACCGCGAGATCGTTGACCCTCGCTCCCCGCAGGGTGGCGACGACCTGCCAAGCCGTTCCGCCGGCCGAGCGCGCCACCACCGCCTCCGCCGCTCCCGGCGCCGGCCCGGCCACGTCGACCGCCAGGTACAACTCCCCGCCGAAGCGGGCGAAGCCGACCGGTTGCGCCGTGGCCCGCGCCGGGGCGAGCCAGGTCGAGCTCGACCGGGAGCGGCCCCGCACGAGCACCCACGGCTGGCCGGGGACGGCGTCGGCGACGACCGTCGTCCCGCCGGCGGTGCCCACCAGGTCGGCCGTGGCCGCCGCGCCCGGAAGAGCCAGCGGCGCCCACTCCTCGCCGTTGGCGGACGTCCACGCCGCCGGTGCGGCCGTCGTTCCACCCACGGCGACGAAGCTGCCGGTGCCGACGGCGGCGGTCTGGTCGGAGGCGACGGCGCGCAGGGCGCTGCCCCCGCCGGCCGCCGGGAAGCTCTGGGGAAAGTCCTCGATGGTCTGGCTCCACGCCTCGCCACCGGGTGAGACCCATGCGGCCGGCAGCCACGTGGCCGTCGCCCGCACTGCCCCGACAGCGACGAGCTCACGCCCGTTCCAGGTGAGCCCGGTCACGACGTGGTCGCCCGGCGGCGAGAAGGCGCCCCCGCCCGCCGAGGCCCAGTGGATCCCGTCCGTCGACGCCCACAACTGGCTGCCGGTCTGGGAGCCGTCGGCGACCGTGCCCGCCGCCAGTATGCCGGCCGGGTAGACGAGCAGCGACGTGAGCGACCCTCCCCGCCGGTTGACGAGGCGCTCCGCCGCCGGCTCCTGGGTCCATGTCGTGCCGGCGCTCGAGTACCACACCGCCGTCAGGCCACCGACCGAACCAGCCGCCACCAACCCCACCGTCCCCGCCGCCACCAGGTCCATCGTGGCGCCCCCCGGCGACGACGGCGACACCGGTGCGGACAGCGACGCCTGGCTCGGCACTGGCACCGGCAGGCGGCCGGGGCCGGGCGAGAGCCACACCGCCGCCCGCTGGGAGGAGCCGGTGCCGACCGAACCGACCACGACGAGGCGGGTGCCGTCCGACACCGCCGCCAGGGCCCGGCCGTCGGTACCCGCCAGCGCATGGGCCGTCCATCGCCGGCCGCTGCGAGACGTCCAGATGGTCGCGGCCGTCGAGCCGCCGCCGGCCGTCTCGGTGCCGGCGACGACCCACTCGCCCCCCGGGGCGAGCGGTGCGACCACGGCGGACAGGGTCGCTGTCGCGCCGCCGCCGAGGCCGGGCACAACCCGGCTCCACCGGTACGGCTGCGTCGCCACGGCCGCCCCGGCCCTGGCCACTGTCGGAGGGGCGGGCGCGGCGCTGGGCGCGCCGCCACACGCACCGAGCAAGCAGGCGGCGAGGGCGGCGCCCAACGCCGCCCGGGCCCGGCTCAGCGCTGGCTCAGGTGGAAGTCGCCGCCGCCGCCGTCACCGCCGCCGCGGCGCCACACCTGCCACCACTTCCTGCCCGCCCGCTGCCGCTCCACCTCGTGCACGACCTCCGGCCCGGCGGCGTTGACCACCTCGTCGGCGGCCTCGAGCAACTGGGCGATGTCCGGGCCGGGCTCGTCGGGCTCGTCCTCCACCGTGGGCCGCACGAGCGACCCCGTCACGAACTTGCCGGCGCCGATGTCGGTCTCGTAGCGGGAGCAGTCCTCCGGGCAGTGCCACGGGGCCTCCGGGGCCAGGTCGAGCACGCAGAAGCGGGCCGCCTCGCCGTCGTCGTAGGTGCGGCTCTGGAAGTGCCGGCAATCCTCACGCATGGGCACCCTCCCATCCTTACAGCCGCCGCGGTCCTACTGCGGGCGGGAAGTACGATCGATCCATGCAGGCCGACGTCCCACTCGCCAGCCAGCTGCGCCTGGCCGTGCTGCGGCTGTCCCGCCGCCTGCGCCAGCAGGCGGTCGGGGAGATCACCGCCTCCCAGCTGTCGGCGCTGGCGTCGGTGGCCAAGCACGGGGAGCTGTCCCTCGGGACCCTCGCCGCCCTGGAGCGGATCGCCCCACCGTCGATGACGCGCATCGCGGCGCGGCTCGAAGAGCGCGGCCTCGTCCACCGCCGCTCCGACGACACCGACCGCCGGGTGGCGCGGGTGGCCATCAGCGACAGCGGCCTGGCGGTGCTGGAGGAGACCCGCAACCGCCGCGACGCCTACCTGGCCGTCCGCATCCAGGAGCTCACCGAGCAGGAGCGCCAGACCCTCGCCGAGGCCATCCCTCTCCTGGAGCGCCTCGCAGCCGAGGAGCCCGCTCTCGAGCCGACCGCTCCCTGACGCCCGCACGGGCCTACCGGCCGTCCGGGCCGCCGGCCCGGCCCGTCCCCCGAGGGCCAGCGGCCGGATCGGCCCGAACACCCCCTCTACCTGACGAATGTAGTGCCGCCCGGCGGCGGGACAAGGGTTTGTATGGTGCCGTCATGGCCACCGCCCTCTCCGCGTACTCCATCCGCCTGCGGGCCCGGATCCGCAACAGACCGGGCGTGCTCGGAGGGCTGGCCACCGCCATCGGCGCCGCCGGCGGCAGCCTCATGGGCATCGAGATGGTCGCCACCGACGGTGCCACGGTCACCCGCGACCTGGTCGTGTACTGCCCTTCGGAGGCGGGCGCCGCCGGCGTCGAGGCCGCCGCCCGCCGGGTCGACGGCATCGAGGTGCTCGAGGTCGCCGACCGCACCTTCGCCCTCCACGAGCGGGGCAAGATCTCCATCGGACCCAAGGCAGTGATCGTCGACCGCGACGACCTCGCGATGGCGTACACACCCGGCGTGGCCCGGGTCTGCGCCGCCATAGCCACCGACCCCCACCTCGCCTACCGCTACACGATGAAGGCCAACACCGTCGGGGTGGTGACCGACGGGACGGCCGTGCTCGGGCTGGGTGACATCGGCCCCGACGCCGCCCTGCCTGTGATGGAGGGCAAGGCCGTGCTGTTCAAGGAGTTCGCCGGCGTCGACGCTGTCCCCGTCTGCCTGCGTGTCTCGTCGGCCGACGAGCTGGTGGAGACGGTGAGGCGGTTGGAGCCGATGTTCGGCGGGATCAACCTGGAGGACATAGCCGCGCCGCGCTGCTTCGAGGTGGAGGAGCGCCTGACGGAGGCGCTGGCGATCCCCGTGTTCCACGACGACCAGCACGGCACGGCCGTGGTCACCCTGGCGGCGCTGCGCAACGCCCTGAGGGTCGTCGACAAGCGGCTCGAGGACGTGCGGATCGTGATATCGGGCGCCGGCGCCGCCGGTGTCGCCATCGCCAAGATCCTGCTGTCCGCCGGGGCGGGGGACATCGTCGCCGTCGACCGCAAGGGCGCTGTCCACAAAGACCGCGACGGCCTGGACGACTCCAAGCGCTGGCTGGCGGGCGAGGCCAACCGGGCGGACCGGCGGGGGAGCCTGCAGGAGTTGCTCGCCGGCGCCGACGTGTTCGTAGGGGTGAGTGCCCCGGGCCTGCTGTCCCGGGAGGACGTGGGACGCATGGCCGACGGGTCCGTCGTCTTCGCACTCGCCAACCCGGTGCCCGAGATCCTGCCCGAGGACGCCGAGGGCGTCGTGGCGGTCATGGCCACCGGCCGCAGCGACTACCCCAACCAGATCAACAACGTGCTGTGCTTCCCCGGACTGTTCCGCGGCGCTCTCGACGTCGGGGCGACGAGGGTGACGGAGGGCATGAAGCTGGCCGCCGCCGACGCCATCGCCGACGCGGTGGGGCCGGAGGAGCTGTCACCGGTGCAGATCGTGCCGAGCGTGTTCCACCCGACCGTTGCGTCCGACGTGGCCACCCGCGTCGGTGAGGCCGCCGTCGCCGGCGGGGTCATCCGCCCGGTGCCGTGAGCGGCCCGTCGTGGGACCCCGCCTGCTACCTGGCATGCGCCGGCGAGCGGGAGCGCCCGTTCCACGAGTTGGTGGCGCGGGTGGGCGTCGCCGACCCGTCGTTCGTGGTCGACCTCGGCTGCGGCCCCGGCACGGCCACCGTGAGCTTGTTGACGCGCTGGCCGGCCGCACGGGTCGTGGGCGTGGACAGCGCAGCGGCCATGCTCGCCCGGGCGGACGAGGTCGCCGACCCGCCTCGCCTTTCCTTCGTCCTCTCCGACATCCGCGACTGGGAGCCCCCGGAGCCGCCCGACGTCGTCATCGCCAACGCCGTGCTGCAGTGGGTACCCGGCCACGAGGCGCTCATCGGGCGGCTGGCGGCCCGGCTCCCCCCTGCCGGCGCCCTCGCCTTCCAGGTGCCAGGCAACTTCGAGCGGCCCACCCACACCCTGCTGCGCCAGCTCGCCCCGCCCGGGCTGCTGCGGGACGCCCCCGTCCTCGAGCCCGCCGGCTACCTCCGCCTGCTGCAGGCGGCCGGGCTCGCCGCCGACGTGTGGGAGACCACCTACCTGCACGTGCTCACCGGCCCCGACCCCGTCCTCGAGTGGGTGCGGAGCACCGCCCTGCGACCGGTGCTCGACGCCCTCGACGCCGGCGCCGCCGCCGAGCTCGAGGCGGAGTACGCCGCCCGGCTGCGAGCCGCCTACCCGCCCGACGGGGAGGGGCGGACGGTGCTGCCCTTCCGGCGCATCTTTGCCGTCGGCCACCGCCCGGCGGGGTAGGGGCGCCCGGCCGGCATCCCTGTTGTGCCGTCCGCCGGGCCGGTGGTCCCTCGGCCGGCGATCGCTGCTGGCCGTCCGCCGGGCCGGTGGCGACGAACTTTGGAGACTTGTTGTCGTCCAGCGACAACAAGTCTCCAAAGGTTCTTCCGGCCGACCACGGCTGCTGCTGGGTGCCCGAACACATGTTCGATCCTAATGGGTAGGATGCCGGTGTGGGTGGAGTGCCTGTCGCAGCGGGTCGTCAGCATGAGCGCGGTGCGGCGCCGGCGCCGCCCCCGCTCCACGCCCTGCCGGTCGCGGCCGCACTGAGCCGGCCGGTGGCCCTTGCCGCCTCACGGACCCTCCCGGTCGAGGATGTCCTGGCGCCGCTGCTCCCCGAGGGCGGTCTTCGCCGAGGGAGCGTGCTGGCGGTGGACGGGGCCACGGCGGCGACTTCCGTCGCCTTGGCGCTTGTCGGGGCGGCGTCCCGTCGGGGGTCATGGGTGGCGGCATTGGGGATGCCCCGCCTCGGGATCGTTGCCGCCGCCCAACTCGGGGTGGACCTCGAACGGTTCGTGCTCGTCCCGTTGGGGGGCGGTCAGTCGGGTGGGGCGCAATCGGGTGGGGCGCAATCGGGTGGGGCGCAGTGGCCGGTGGTCGCTGCCGCCCTGCTCGAGGGCGTCGAGGTCCTGCTCCTCCGCCTCCCCGGCCGAGTCCGGGCGGTGGACGCCTGTCGGCTGGTCGCCCGGGCCCGGGAGAGAGGGGCGGTGCTCGTGGTGGTGGGGGATCGCCCGGCGTGGCCCGAGGCGAGTGATCTCACCCTCACCGTGGAGGCCGCCCGCTGGGAGGGACTCGGGTGCGGTCACGGCTACCTGCAGGCGCGGCTCGTGGATGTGACAGCGGTCGGGCGGCGAGGTGCTGCTCGGCCCCGGCGGGCCCGGCTGTGGCTGCCAGGATCCGACGGGCGGGTGGCGGCGGTGCTGTCGGACGGCGCAGGACGGGACGCACTTCGCCCCGGTGTCGCCACTCTTCCGGTCGCTGGGGCGCTACCGGTCGCCGCTGCTGTCGGGTCCTGACCGTGTCCGGCCGGACGCTGGTGGTCTGGTGCCCGGACTGGCCGGCGACGGCTGCCGGCTTCTTGGTGGGCGTGCCGGCGGCCGTGGTCGCCGCCAACCGGGTGGTGGCGCTGACGCCGGCGGCGAGGGAGGAGGGCGTGGTGATCGGACTGCGCCGGCGGGAGGCCCAGGGTCGCTGCCCGACGCTGCAGGTGGTGGCCGCTGACCCCGGGCGCGACGCCCGGGTGTTCGAGCCGGTCGTCACTGCTGTCGAGGCGTTCTCGCCCGGCGTGGAGATCAGCCGGCCCGGGCTCCTCGGACTGGCGACCCGAGGCCCGTCCCGGTACTTCGGCGGGGACGAGGAGCTCGCCCGTCAGGTTGCGGTTGCCGTGGACACCGTCCTCGGGAAGCTCGCTGCCGGCGCCGGCGGGTGCCGAGTCGGTGTCGCCGATGGGCGCTTCGCTGCCGGGTTGGCTGCCCGGGTGGCGGGTGGTGGTGGGCCGGCGGGTGGTGGTGGGCCGGCGGGTGGTGGTGGGCCGGCGGATGAGGCGGGGATGCCGGTTTCCGTGCGGGTCGTGGAGCCTGGTGAGAGCCGGACGTTTCTCGCCCCGTTACCGGTGACCGCCCTGCCGGACCCCGACCTGGCCGATCTGCTGGTCCGCCTCGGCCTGCCCTGCCTCGGGGATCTGGCCGCTCTGCCGGCGCCGGCAGTGCTCGCCCGTTTCGGCACGGCCGGCGCGCTCGCCCACCGGTTGGCGAGCGGCCTCGACCCCCGCCCCATCGCCGGGCGCGTCCCGCCGCCGGATCTGACCGTCACTGCCGGCTTCGATCCTCCCGCCGACCGCGTGGAGACAGCGGCCTTCGTCGCCCGGTCCCTCGCCGCCGAGCTGCACGACCGGCTCGGGGAGCGGGGTCTGTCCTGCACCCGGGTAGCCGTAGAAGCCGAGACCGAACACGGCGAGCGTCTGCAGCGGCTGTGGCGCCACGATGGCATCCTGACGGCCGCTGCCATCGCCGAACGTGTCCGCTGGCAACTCGACGGCTGGCTCGCCGGCGGCACCACGACCGCTGGCCTCACCTTCCTCCGTCTCATCCCCGACGAGGTGGGGCCGGCGAATGGGTGCCAACTGGGCTTCTGGGGCGGTGGAGCGGAGGACGGCGGCGTCGCCCGCGCCCTGGCACGCGTCCAGGGGCTCCTCGGGCCAGAAGCGGTGGCGACCGCACGGATCGGCGGCGGCCGCAACCCGGGTGACATGGTTCACTTGGTGCCGTGGGGAGATGCGCCTGACGATGGGGATGGGAAAGCGGGTGCGGGTGGGGTCGTTGGGGGAGTTGGACCGGTGGGAGCGGCGGGAGTGGCGGGGCGGCCGGCGGCGGGCTCGGGCGGCGGGGCGACGGGCTCGGGCGGCGGGGCGACGGGCTCGGGCGGTCCGTGGCCCGGTCGGCTCCCTGGGCCGGCGCCGGCGGTCGTCTTCATCCCGCCCCAACCGGCGGCCGTTCGAGACGCCGATGGAGCCGAGCCGGAGGTGTCGGGTCGGGGAGTGTTGAGCTCTCCGCCGTCTGCCGTCAAGGTAGGGGAGGGACCGTGGTGCCCGGTGGAGGCGTGGGCCGGTCCCTGGCCGGTGGAGGAGCGGTGGTGGGACGGAGGCCGGCGCCAGGCCCGCCTCCAGGTGGTTGCCCAAGGTGCCGCATACCTGCTTGCCCGTGAGAGGGGGAGGTGGTGGGTGGAAGCGGTGTACGACTGATGTGGACCATCGAGAGGACCCGGCGCTGGTGCCGGGTCCTCATATCCAGTCGCGACCACGCTGCGTGGCAGCACGGGCTACCGGCGAGCGGCTGGAGCCGCCCATCCCCAGAACTTTGGAAGGTTGTTGTCGCTGGGCGACAACACGCTTCCAAAGTTCCGGCGGTGATCATGGCGCCGCCCACCCCGAGTGGCGAGGCAGATCGCCCGCGGCCGCTGACCGGCTCGCCCGCGGCCGCTGACCGGCTCGCCCCGGCGCCCTCTCACCGGCTCGCCGGCGCCTACCCCGACGCCACGACAACCTCCAGCACGCCGGCGATCGCCAGCAGCCGCTCCTCGCCGCCCGCCGGCCCCACGAGCTGGATGCTCGCCGGCAACCCGCCGGCCCGCTTGGGCACGGGGAGGGCGACGGCGGGCAGGCCGGCGAGGTTGATGGCGGCGTTCAGCCCTCGTATCGCCGGCATCCGGCCGGCGTCCTCGAGCGGCGGGGGGTCGGCGAGCAGCGTCGGGAAGGCGAGCACGTCGAAGCGCTCCCAGTGCTCGTCGATCGCCTGGCGCCAGGCCTTCTGGGTCACACGGGCGACGGCGACGGCGTCGGCACCGACCGACGACGCCTTCCGGAGGCGGTCCCGAATGTCGTCCCCTATCAACTCCGGTGCCTTCCTCAGCAAGTCGCCGTCCGACAGCCAGGTCTCGGCGTCGAGCAGCGTCATGGCGGCGGCGAGGATCGTGTCCAGGTCGGGCAGGGTCGCGGGTGCCACGTCCCAGCCGGCGGCGACGAGCGCGGCGTCGACAGCGCTCCCCCACGACTCCTCGGCGACGACGGGCACGCGTCCCACACGGATCTGCTCGGGTGCCTCGCCGGGGACGAACCCCGGCTCGAGCAGCGCCATGCCGGCGACGAGGCCGGCGACGTCCCGGGCCATCGGGCCGACCGTGTCGAAGCTGGGCGCCAGCGGCCGCACGCCGGCGAGCGGGACCCGCCCGTGGGTGGTCTTCAGCCCGGCGACCCCGCAGCAGGCTGCCGGGATGCGGATGGAGCCACCCGTGTCGCTGCCGTAGGCCACGTCGGCTTCCCCGGTGGCGACCGCCACGGCCGCACCGCTCGACGATCCTCCGGGCACCCTCCGGGTGTCGAGGGGATTGACGGGAGTGCCGAAGGCGGCGTTGACGCCGGTGATCCCGTAGGCTAGTTCGTGGAGGTTGGTCTTGCCCACGTAGCAGGCGTCTCCCCTCGCGATGGCGGCCCGGAGCCCGGCCAGGCACGGGGCGTCCGTCGGCGCCGGCGTCGCGGTGGCGGCCACCGCCCGGCAGGCAGCGGTCGTCGGCTCGCCGGCGACGTCGATGAGGTCCTTCACTCCGACGCGAAGGCCGGTCCCGGCAGGGTGGCGGAGGATCCAGGTCGTCATCCCACGAGATTCGCGCGTCGGAGCAAGACGCCGGCGAACGACGACAGGGGTGTGAGCACTGCGGGCGAGGAGATGGGCACGCCGTCGGGACGCAGCGCCGCCCCGCCCCCGCCCCCGCCCCCGCCCCGCCCCGCCCCCGGCATCGTCGCCGGGCGGGTGGTGGTAGAGGTGGGCTTGCAGGCTGGCGCTTTTCGAGGCCGTTGATGGGGTCTGGCGTGCTCGCCGGCGACGGGTCCCGATCCTGCACCTGGAGGAGCCGAACCCGATCCGTTTGGATGATCGCAACCTCGACCATGCCCGCCCGCACCTGGATGCTGCTGGCCGGGCTGTGAGTGCTCACCGTGCCCGGTTCTCCGATGCCCTCCACTCCATCTTCATTCCCTAACACTGTGCTCAGCCGCCTCTCAGGCCCGGGCGGGAAGATAGGAGCGAACGCGCCCGTGGTCGTGAGGCGTGCCGAGCAGGAGACGACGTGGGACGGACATGGTGGCGCAAGCGGGCCTTGTGGGCGACGGCCGGTGTCGTGGTGATAACGGCGGGAGCCGGCACCGGCATCGGGATCGCGTCGTCGTCCGGCCACGCCGCCGCGGCGGCGCCCCATGTCCGCTACGTGAAAGCGAAGCTGGGCACCGTCGACCAGGTAGTCGGGGCCTCGGGCACCATCGAGCCTGCCGGCCAGGCGGCCCTCGACTTCGCCGTGGCCGGCACGGTGACAGCGGTCGCCGTGCACATCGGCGAGACCGTGAGCTCCGGCCAGGCACTCGCCCAGCTGTCGACGACGACTCTGTCCGCGGAGGCGACCGCCGCAGCCGCCGGCGTCGCCGCCGATCAGGCACGGGCAGCAGCCGACGCCGCCGCCGGGGCGGGCGCGGCCCAGCAGGCGGCGGATGCAGCAGCGGTGGCGTCGGGTGAGAGCCAGCTCAGCGCCGCCCGGCAGGCGCTGGCCGATGCCACGCTGCGCTCCCCACTGGCGGGGACCGTCGCCGCGCTGGACCTCACTCCCGGTGAGCAGGTGCCCGGCGTCGCTCCCTCCGCGTCGGTGAGCCGGTCGAGCGCCCAGGTGACGATCATCACCACCGACAAGTGGGTGGTGGACGCGGGAGTCGTCGACACCCAGGTCGGCGAGGTCGCGGTCGGCGACCCGGCGACCGTCGTTCCCGCTGGCTCGCTCAGCGCGGTGGCCGGCTCGGTCCGCTCGGTCGGGCTGCTGGCGTCCGGATCGGGTGGCTCCGCTGCTACCTACCCGGTGATCGTGGCGATCACCGGCGACCCGGCGGGGCTCCACCCCGGCGCCGGCGCGCAGGTCTCGCTGGTCGTACGCAGGGTCAGCGATGTCGTCACCGTGCCGAGTGCCGCAGTGCACGTCGCTGCCGGAGGGCGCGCGACGGTACGGGTCCGAAGCGGGACGAGCAGCGTCGTGAGGACCGTGAGCGTCGGGCTGGCGAACGGCACGGTGACCGAGATCCGCTCGGGGCTCTCGGCCGGCGAGCGGGTCGCCGTGGTCCGCGCCAAGGGGGCAGGCAGCGCGGCGGGCCACGGTCACAGGCGCCACGGCGGGGGCCACAAGAAGGGGCTGGGCGGAGGCTTGGGAGCTGGGGGTGGCGGGGTTGGCTGACCCGGTCATCGAGCTCGACGACGTCCACAAGACCTACGACGCCGGCGGCGTGCGTGTCGAGGCGGTACGCGGGGTCACCCTCGTCGTCGAGCGTGGCGAGTACGTCGCGGTCATGGGTCCGTCGGGGTCGGGGAAGTCGACGCTCATGCACATCGTCGGCGCCCTCGACGTGCCGACCACGGGCACCTACCGCCTGGCCGGTGTAGACGTCAGCTGCCTCGACGAGCGGGAGCTGGCCGAGGTGCGCAACCGGCGTGTCGGCTTCGTGTTCCAGCAGTTCCACCTGATGTCGTCGATGTCAGCGTTGCGCAACGTCGAGATGCCCCTCACCTACGCCGGTGCCGGGCGCCGCCTGCGCCGCGAGCGTGCCGCCGACGCCTTGGCCAGGGTCGGCCTCGGTGACCGCGCAGGCCACCGCCCGACGCAGCTGTCCGGCGGCCAGCAGCAGCGGGTCGCGGTAGCCAGGGCCCTCGTCACCGACCCCGACATCGTCCTCGCCGACGAGCCAACCGGCAACCTCGACTCGGTCTCCACCGCCGACGTGCTCGGGCTGCTCGACGAGGTGCACGCCGCCGGACGGACGGTGGTCGTGATCACCCACGAGCCTGACGTCGCCGCCGCCGCCGGCCGGGTCGTGCGGCTGCGCGACGGCGTGGTCGTCGACGACACGGGGAGCGCAGCGCCGTGAGCTGGTGGGAGACGGTGCGCACCAGCGCGGACGCCTTGCGGTCCCACCGACTGCGCTCGGGTCTCACCGTGCTCGGGGTCCTGATCGGCATCGCGGCGGTCATCCTCACCGTCGGGCTCGGCGAAGGCGCCCAGGCCCGGGTCACCGCCTCGGTCGACGCCCTCGGCTCCAACCTGCTCGTGGTCTCGCCGGGCAGCTCCACCAGTTCCACCGGCGTGCGCGGTGGGCTCGGGTCGGCGTCGACGCTGACCATGGCCGACGCAGCCGCTCTTGCCTCGCGCACCGTCGCCCCCGACATCGCCGCAGTGGCCCCGGCGACCCAGCGCCAGGAGGAGTTGCTCGCCGGCACCGCCAACTGGACCACCAGCGTGGTCGGCACCACGCCGGCATGGCTGCGCGTCCGAAACCGGACCCTCCTGCTCGGCCGCTTCATCAGCAGCGCCGACGTGGCCAGCCGTGCCACGGTCACCGTGCTCGGCCCGATCACAGCCCAGAACCTCTTCGGGGTTGCCAACCCCGTAGGTCGCAGCGTCGACATCGCCGGGGTGCCGTTCACGGTCATCGGAGAGCTCGCCTCGGCCGGAACGTCGGGCAGCACCAATCTCGACGACATGGCGATCGTGCCGGCGAGCACTGCCGCCAGCGTCGTGTTCGGCGCGGCACAGTCCTCCTCCGTCGGGACCATCTACCTGGAGGCCAGCTCGCCCGCCACCCTGTCGGCGGCCTACCAGGAGGCCACCGACGAGTTGCTTGCCCTGCACCACATCACGAGCCCGGCTGCGGCCGACTTCACCATCGCGAGCCAGCAGTCGCTGCTCACGACGGCGACGACGGTCAGGCGCACGCTCACGATCCTCCTCGCTGGGATCGCCGGCATCTCGTTGTTGGTCGGCGGCATCGGGGTGATGAACATCATGCTGGTCTCGGTCACCGAACGCATCCGTGAGATCGGCCTGCGCCGGGCGCTCGGCGCCACCCCGATGGTGATCCGCCGCCAGTTCCTCGTCGAGGCGAGCTTCCTCGGACTGCTCGGTGGGCTGCTCGGCGCCAGCGTCGGGATCGTCGGGGCGCTCACCCTGCCGGGTGTCATCGGAGACCCGATCGTCATCTCCCCGGTGGCGGTGGGCGGCGCAATCGCGGTTGCGGTGCTGATCGGGGTGGTCTTCGGGGTGTACCCGGCAGCGCGAGCCGCCCAGCTCGCCCCTATCGACGCGTTGCGCAGCCAATGACCGGCTCGTCCTCGCGGAGGAGGCCACGATCGGCCTGGCGACGGCGCCGGAAGGCCGCCGCCGGCGTGGGACTGGTCGCGGCCGTCGCCGCGAGCCTGGCCGGCGCTGCTGTCGCCACCGCCGGCAGCCCGCCCGCCTACCGCCTCGGCACAGCCGTCACGGCCAGCGTGACCGAGCCGCTCGTCCTCGGTGGCACGATCGAGCCGGCGAGGGAGGCCGCGGTCGGCTTCTCGATGGCCGGGACCGTCGCCTCCGTGCCGGCGGCTGTCGGCGAGCATGTCTCTGCCGGCCAGCCGCTCGCTGCTCTGGTCACCACCAAGCTCGCCACCGCCGAGGCCCGGGCTGCAGACGCAGTCGCCCAGGCGCAGCTCCGGCTGGTGGACGACGAGGAGAGGCAGGCGGCTGCCGCTGCCGCTGCCGCGGCAGCGGCAGCGGCGGAGGCGTCGGCGACGGGGTCGTCGCCCGCCGCGATCCTGGCCGACGACGGCCGGGTCGCCACCGCGCAGCACCGGGTCGCCGCCGACCTCAGCCAGGCGAAGGCGGCGGTCCGAGCCGCGACGATCGCCTGCGTCCCGACCTCGGCGCCGGCGCCGGCGCCGACGTCGGCGCCGGCGCCGGCGAACTGGCGGGGAGCTGGCGCTGGCGCCGAGCCCAGCCGAGCGGGTCAGCTGGCCGGCGGGTCGGCGAGCTCCGCCCCTTGCATCGGTGCGCTCTCGGCCGCGCTGGCCGCCGAGAACGCCGCCGCCGGCGCCCAGCACTCGCTCGCAAGCGCCCAGAGCACCCTCGATAGGACTATGGCGCAGGCCAGGGCGGCGGCCAGGTCGTCCGGTCCGGTCGTCACCGCGGCGACGATCGCAGCCGACCGGGCGACGATCGACACCGCTGAGGTCGGCCTCGTCCAGGCCCGGGCGGCGCTGGCGGCTGCGACCCTGCGCTCACCGGTAGCCGGCACCGTGATAGCGGTTCCGCTCGCCGCCGGCGAGCACATCGGGGCGAGCGCCAGCGCAGCCGACAAGGTGACCGTCGTCGGGGCCGGATACCAGGTTGCCGTCGCAGCGGTCAGCGACACCGAGGTCGGCGCCATCCACCCCGGTGAGGTGGCAAGCGTGGCCCCTGACGCGTCGAGCCGCGCCTTGCGCGGCGTCGTCGAGTCGGTCGGGATGCTTGCCACGACGGCCAGCAACGGGACGGTCACCTACCCGGTGACCGTGTCGATCAGCGGCGCCTCGCATCTGCCGATCGGCTCGGGCGCCCAGGTGACCATCACCGTCGCGCACGCCGGCTCGGGTGTCGCCGTTCCGACCTCGGCGGTGCGGACGAGCGGCTCACGCAATGCCGTGGAGCTCTGGAGCGGTGGTCAGGTGCGACTCACACCGATCACCGTCGGCGTCGTCGGCCCGATCCTCACCCAGGTCACCTCCGGGCTGAGACCCGGCCAGCGCGTCGTGCTCGCCAGGCTCGACGCCCCCCTGCCCAACTCCACGACCACGCTGCGCCGGCTCCTCCGGGTCGGCAGCGCTGCCCGTCCCTCCGGGCGGGCCGGAGCTCGCCGGTCCGCCGGGTGACCCCCTACGGAGGCAGGCCCCGGTAGGCCTGTCGCTGCCGCGGCCATAGGATGGCGAACATACGTTCGGTATAGTGGCTCGGCGTGGCCTACGCCGAGCTGCACTGCCACTCCAACTTCAGCTTCCTAGACGGCGCCTCCCACCCCGAGGAGTTGGTGGCCGAGGCGGCACGCCTCGGCCTCGAGGCGCTGGCCCTCACGGATCACGACGGCATGTACGGGGTGGTGCGCTTCGCCGAGGCGGCCGCCCTCGTGGGGATGCCGACGGTGTTCGGGGCGGAGGTCACCCTTGACCTGCCTGCCGCCCGGCCGATGGGTGCGGGGCGCGCAGCCCCGCAGCGTGCCGGCGCTGCCGACCCGGAGGGCAGTCACGTCGTGGTCCTGGCGCGGGATCCCGTCGGCTATACGCGCCTCGCCCGCGCCCTGTCGGTGGCGCATCTCGAAGGAGGGGAGAAAGGGCGGCCGACCATGGACCTCACGTCCCTCGGAGCCATCGGCTCGGGTGCGGTGCCCGATCTTGCCGCTCTCCATAAACCTCTACAACAGGTTGAGGGTGTTGCGGACCACTGGGTTGTCCTGACCGGCTGCCGTAAGGGAACCGTTCCGGCCGCCCTGGTGGAGGCGGGACCTGGCCGGGCGGGTGCCGAGCTCGCCCGGCTGCAGCGGGCTCTTGGCCGGAGCAACGTCGTGGTCGAGCTGTGGGACCACGGCGACCCCATCGACTCGGCGCGCAACGACGCCCTCGTCACCCTCGCCGACCGGGCCGGCGCCGGCGTCGTGGCCACCAACAACGTCCACTACCACCGGCCTGACCGCCGCAGGCTGGCGGCGGCGCTCGCCGCCGTGCGGGCTCGCCGCAGCCTCGACGACATGGACGGCTGGCTCCCAGCGGCGGGCGCCGCCCACCTCCGCAGCGGCGCCGAACAGTCCCGTCGCTTCTCCCGCTACCCCGGCGTCGTGGAGGCCGCCGCCGAGCTGGGCCGGGCCTGCGCTTTCGACCTGCGGCTCGTGGCCCCGTCGCTGCCACCGTACCCCACACCGGACGGCCTCTCGGAGATGGCGTTCCTGCGGCGCCTGGCGGAGGGCGGTGCCCGCCGGCGTTACGGGCCACGGGAGGCACCAGATCACCCGGGCGCCTGGGCCCAGATCGACCACGAGCTGGCCGTCATCGAGCAACTCGGCTTCCCGGGCTACTTCCTCATCGTCTGGGACATCGTCGAGTTCTGCCGTCGCCATGACATCTACTGCCAGGGTCGTGGTTCGGCGGCCAACTCGGCGGTCTGCTTCGCCCTCGGCATCACCAAGGCCGACGCGGTGCGCCTGGGGCTCCTCTTCGAGCGGTTCCTTTCGGCGCAACGAGATGGACCGCCGGACATCGACGTGGACATCGAGTCGGGCCGGCGCGAGGAGGTCATCCAGTACGTCTACAGCCGCTACGGGCGGGGCTGCGCCGCCCAGGTCGCCAACGTCATCACCTACCGGCCCCGCTCGTCGGTGCGGGACATGGGAAAGGCGCTCGGTGCCGCACCCGGCCAGCTCGACGCCTGGTCCAAGCAGATCGATGCCTGGGGGCCGCTCGAGGCGACCGCCGACCACGACATCCCCGCCCCGGTCATGGCGCTCGCCCACGAGGTGCAGCACTTCCCCCGCCACCTCGGCATCCACTCCGGCGGCATGGTGATCTGCGACCGGCCGGTCGCCGAGGTCTGCCCCGTCGAGTGGGCCCGCATGCCGGGTCGCAGCGTCCTGCAGTGGGACAAGGACGACTGCGCCTCCGCCGGCCTGGTCAAGTTCGACCTGCTCGGCCTCGGGATGCTCACGGTCATCCACGCCACCGTCGACCACATTGCCGCCTCCACCGGCGAGGTCGTCGACCTGGCCACCATCCCGCAGGACGACACCGTCTACGAGATGCTGTGCCGGGCCGATTCGGTGGGGGTCTTCCAGGTCGAGAGCCGGGCGCAGATGGCGACCTTGCCCCGCCTCCGGCCGAGGAACTTCTACGACCTGGTGGTCGAGGTGGCCCTCATCCGCCCCGGTCCGATCCAGGGTGGTTCGGTGCACCCCTACATCCGCCGGCGCAACGGCAAGGAGCCGGTGACCTACCTCCACCCGCTGCTCGAGCGGAGCCTGGCCAAGACCCTCGGGGTGCCGCTGTTCCAAGAGCAGCTCATGCAGATGGCCATCGACGTGGCCGGCTTCACCCCCTCCGAGGCCGACCAGCTCCGCCAGGCGATGGGCTCCAAGCGCAGCCGGGAGCGGATGGAGCGGCTCCGGGCGCGCCTCTACTCCGGCATGGCGGAGCGGGGCATCACCGGCGAGGTGGCTGACCAGATCTACGGCAAGCTCGTCGCCTTCGCCAACTTCGGGTTCCCCGAGAGCCACTCGGTGAGCTTCGCCTACCTCGTGTACGCCTCGGCGTGGTTGAAGCGCCACCACCCGGCGGCGTTCACCGCCGGGCTGCTCGACGGCCAGCCCATGGGCTTCTGGTCGCCGCAGACGATCGTCGCCGACGCCCGCCGGCACGGGGTCGAGGTGCGGGGCCCGGACGTCAACGCCAGCGGGGCGAAGTCCCGGCTCGAGGCCGGCGCCGTCAGGCTCGGGCTGTCCTACGTGCGCCACATCGGTGACGGCCTCGCCTCGTCGATGTCCGCCGGCCAGCCCTACGCCGGCGTCGAGGACCTGGTGCGCCGCACGGGGGTCACCGTGCCCCAGGCCGAGGCGCTGGCCACCGCCGGGGCCCTCGGGTGCTTCGGCATGTCCCGCCGCCAGGCTCTGTGGGTGGCGGGGGCGGCCGCCCAGGCCGGGGCCGACCTGGCCGTGGCCGTGGGAGGTGGCGGCGGGGGGCGGACGGGTGGCGGCGGGGGGCGAGGGCGAGTGGCTCGGGGCCGCTCCGCCCGGCTGGCCGGGCTCGTCACCGGCATGGAGCCGCCGCCCCTGCCGGGGATGTCGCCGGCGGAGACCAACCGGGCCGACCTGTGGGCAACGGGGCTGTCCCCGGACAGCTACCCGACCGAGCTCGTCCGCGACGCCCTTGCGCGGGCAGGCGTGGTGACCGCCGGCGGTCTCGCCGGCGTCGCCCACGGCGAGCGGGTCCGGGTCGCCGGGGTCGTCACCCACCGGCAGCGTCCGGCGACGGCGGCGGGCATCACGTTCCTCAACCTCGAGGATGAGACCGGGCTCATCAACGTCGTCTGCCACAAGGGGGTGTGGGCCAGGTACCGGCGGGCGGCCCGTGGGGCGCCGGCGCTCGTCATCGACGGTCGCCTCGAGCGTGGGGACGGGGTGGTCAACATCCTCGCCGCGCGGATCGAGGCGCTCGCCCTCGGTGCTGCCCTTCGGTCCCGGGATTTCCGCTGACTTCCCGCGGTCACGCGGTCAGCGGTCGCGGTGCTGGAGCGATCAGGCTGCCGGGGTCGCCTGGCCGGCGAGGAGCATGCCCTCGGCGGAGCGTGACCGAGGAGGCACGACCAGGGGAGCAGTTGGGCCCCGGCTGGCAGGGAGCAACGCTCAGAACACGTGGTCGTGGTGATGGTGGTGGCGCCGACCCCGGCGCCGGGCGATCAGGTAGATGACCCCGACCACGAGGAGCAGTGGCATGAGCCCGTGAGCCACGCCGATGGCCAGGCCGAAGGCGCCGCCGGCGACTGCCACCGCGCCGGCGATGACGAGCGGGGCGAGGAGCAGCAGGGCTATCACCCACAGGACGGGGTGGGAGCGACGGGGCATGGGAGCAACCTCCGGGTACATGGGTTGGTCGAGCGGGGGCAGGTCGGCGAGCAGGGGCTCGAGGTCCGCGCGGGTCTTGGCGGCGGCGGCCCGGCCCGCCCGGTCGTTGAGCTCGGCCTCGTCGAGGCGACCGTCGGCGAAGTGCTTGCAGAGGGCGTCGGTGACACGGGAGCGTTCGGCGTTGTCGATGCGGATCTGCGACGGGTGCACGCGGGGCGCACCGGGTTGGCGCGCCCCCCACCGCGGCGGCTGGGCGCCCCAGGAGCAGGGGTCGGAGGGGCAGGACATGGTGGCGCCTCCTTCAGGGCCGGCTCAGCCGGGCTATCAGGTCCTCGGCGATAGAGCTCGGAGCGTCGCCGGCGGGGATCAGCAGCCAGAGGGCGAGGTACAGGGGAACGGCGATCCCGCCCATCACGGCGAGCACCACGAAGGCGATGCGGACCAGGAGCGGGTCCATGTCCAGGTGTTCGGCCAGGCCGGCGGCGACGCCGGCGACCATGCGGTGCGTGGTGCAGCGGCGGACCGTCCCGGTGGTGGGAGCGGTGAGCGGGTTGAGGGTCATGGCCAGATGGTCCACCCAGCCGGGCGGCGCCACCATCGGGGATGTCCCGGATCGTTCCCCGACGAGCGGAGGAGGTGCTCAGGGACATCCCTCATGGATCGTCTTGCCCCTTGGTGGGATCATCGAGGCATACCCGAGACCTTCGTTCCCCCGCCACCCCCGCCGCCCCCGCAACCCCCGTCGCCGCCGCCGGCCGGTCAGGAGCCGGCAGCCGGACGGCCCCGGCCGGCCGGACCGCCGTTGGGCCGCGGGTGGGATCACGCCTGCGGCGGGCCGGGACCTTGGGCCGGCGGCGTGCTGTGGAGGGCGCACGACCGCCGGTGGCGCAGGCCGCGGCGCTCGGGCCCCCTGCGCCGCCGGCCCGGTGACGGGCTGCTCGGGGGCGTCGCCGCCGGCGTCGCCTCCCGGGTCGGCCTCGACCCCCTGGTGGTGCGGGCGATCTTCGTGGTCGCCGCCCTGGGCAGCGGCATCGGCCTCGCCGCCTACCTCGTCGGGTGGGTGGTCCTCCCCGCCGAGGGGGACGGCGAGGCAGGGAGCATCCTCTCCCGGGCCCGGTCCGACACCCAGGGGATCGCCCTGGTGATCGGGCTCGTGCCGCTGCTCGTCGTGGTGTTGTTGATGGCGTCGTTGCTCGGCACGCCGTGGCTCGGGTCGCTGGCATGGCCGATGCTGATCGCCGCTGCGGGGCTCATCCTCGTGTGGCGGGACGGCACCGACGCCGACCGGGCCCCGATGCGCCAGCTCGGCGAGCCTCTCGCCCGCTTCGGTGCCGGTCCCCACGGCACGTGGCGGCGGGCGCTGGCCCGGATCATCCTCGGCGTCGCCGTCACCGTGGGTGGCGTGGCGGTCCTCACCCTCGGCCACGAGCGGGCCGTGATCCGACCGCTCGCCGGCGTGGCGGCGGTGCTCGGGGGGATCCTGGCCGTCTTCGGCCCGTGGTGGCTCAACCTGGCGCGCGAGCTGGCCAACGAGCGCAGGGCCCGCATGCGCGCCGAGGAGCGCGCCGAGCTCGCCAGCCGGGTCCACGACTCGGTGCTGCAGACATTGACGCTGATCCAGCGCCATGCCGAGGAGCCGCAGCGCGTGGCGCAGCTGGCGCGCAGCCAGGAGCGGGAGCTGCGGGCCTGGCTCTTCGAGGGCCGACCCCCCGGCGGCTTCGACGCCGGCGTGACCAGCCTGGGCGAGGCCCTGCGGCGTGTGCAGACCGACGTGGAAGAGGCCCACGACGTGCGCGTCGAGCTCGTGGCCGTCGGCGACGTGCCGCTCGACGACCGCCTCGAACCTCTGGTCGCCGCAGCGAGGGAGGCCACCGTGAACGCCGCCAAGTGGTCGGGGGCGCCCGTCGTGTCGGTGTTCGCTGAAGTCGAGCCCGAGCAGGTGTCGGTGTTCGTCCGGGACAGAGGGGTGGGCTTCGACCGGGCGTCCGTCGGCGCCGACCGCAAGGGTGTCGCCGAGTCGATCGAGGGTCGGATGGCCCGCGCCGGCGGGCGCGCCGTGATCCGCAGCCGTCCGGGAGAGGGCACCGAAGTGGAGCTGCAGGCACCGCTGCCGGCCGCACGCCACCGGGCGCCGGCGCCCGGGGCGGCGCCGTGACTCCCCGACCCCGGGTGGTGCTGGTCGACGATCACCACCTGTTCCGATCGGGGGTGCGAGCCGAGCTCGGCGACCGTGTCGAGGTGCTCGGTGAGGCCTCCGACGTGGAGGAGGCCATCGCCGTCGTCCTCGCCCAGCGCCCCGATGTGGTCATCCTCGACGTTCACCTCCCTTCGGGGGGAGGGCAGCTGGTGGTCGAGGAGGTGAAGCGCGTCGACTCCGAGGTGCGCTTCCTGGCGCTGTCGGTGTCCGACGCCCCCGAGGACGTCATCGCCGTGATCCGCGCCGGCGCCCGCGGTTACGTCACCAAGGCGATCTCAGCCGACGAGCTGGTCGACGCCGTCGTCCGCGTCGCCGGTGGGGACGCCGTGTTCTCGCCCCGGCTGGCCGGCTTCGTGCTCGACGCCTTCGCCGCCCTCCCGGGGGCTGCGCCCCCGGTGGACCCCGAGCTCGACCAGCTCTCGGCGCGCGAGCGCGAAGTCCTCCGTCTCATCGCCCGGGGCTACACCTACAAGGAGGTCGCCCGGGAGCTGTCGATCTCCATCAAGACGGTGGAGAGCCATGTGTCGGCCGTCCTGCGCAAGCTGCAGCTGTCCACCCGTCACCAGCTGAGCCGCTGGGCCGCCGAGCGCCGGTTGATCTAGCCCTCGCTTGGCTCAGGGCCGGTTCCCGGTCACCCCCTGCTCGACCGTGCCGGTGATGGTGAGGTGGTTCTGGGGCGTGCTCCAGATCCCCCAGCCCTCGTCGGTGATGACGTTGCCGACCAGCCGCACGCCCTCTTGGACAGGGGCCGCCGTGCCCTTGGGGGCACCGGGAGGGAGGCCGGCTGTGACCACGATCACCCCGGTGGGCTTCGGGACGTAGCCAGGGAGGTGCTCGAAGGGGGGCAGCCCGCCGTTGTCGCTCAGGAAGTTGTCCTCGATCAGGGTGCCGGAGACGACGTCGCCTGGCGCCAGCGAGTTCAGCACGATGCCCGGGGCCACGCTGCCTGTCGCCACGTTGCCGCGCACCACCGTCCCGGCGAGCTCGGTGTGGGGCATGTTGTCGGCGACGACGACGCCCTCCGCGTTGCCCACGCTCACGTTGTCGATGACCTGGTTGCCGGTGACGGCCTCACCCGCCACATGGGTGGACACGACGATCCCACAGCCGCGGGGGTTGTCAACGACGACGTTGCGCTCGACCAGGTTGTCCACGGCGGGGCGAGGCAGCCCGGCCCCGAGCGTGCCGGGGCTCTGGGCCCCGTCGTCGAAGACCCCGATGCCGCCCTCCCCCAGGTTGGCGACGATGGTGTTGCCCTCGATCCTGGAGTGCGAGCTGCCGACCAGCTCGACCGCCTTGGCGTCCACGATGCAAGGGCCCGTCGGCTTGGCCGGGGGGAAGGGGCACACGTCGGGATGGACGAGGTTCCCGGTCACCGTGCTGTCCTCGATGACCACGCCGTTGGCGTCCTGCACCAAGATGCCCTGGTCGGTAGCCCCCGTCACCGTGGCGCCGCGGACCACGACGCCGACGGCCCCGGGGGGCACGTAGATGCCGATGTCGCAGCCGCTGGCCTCTACCGTCCCGCTGACGGTCTCATGGGAGTGCGCCACGAGCTTGGCCGTCAGCTTCGAGGCGCCGGCCGGGGTGCAGCCGCCCGACGAGGCGGCCCCGGCGCGGGCCACAGCCGCGTACGCCGCGCCGGGCGGGGCGCCGAGCAGGCTGGCGCCGCCGAGGAGCGCCGCCAAGACCCAGCCGGGCAGCCAAGGGCGCCCCCTACGAGACCTCCTGGTCGACATGACGGATGTGCTGGTTGGCATACCCATCCCCTTCCTACCCCTGAGCTCGACGTCATGCGATCAGCTCAACGTGGGGGACGGTACCACCCGTAGGGCTGACCCAGCAACAGGTCTCATCACGGGCTTCTCCTGAGCCACGCCTTCGGCGCCACCAGCTCGGGAAGCGCCGGACGAACCCGCCTCAGCCCGGCGAGACGGGATGTTGATCGGGCACCCCGAGGTAGCCACAAGGCGCCAGGGCCCCGCCCTTGCCATCCGGCAAGGCGCGCCTTGCCTCGCGGCGAGGAGAGACATGACCTCAGAGGGAGGGACTTCGCCACCTCGATTTCTTAGCCTTGGACATGGGGATGGGGAGAGCCTCCCCGAGAAAGAGAAGAAGGAGGCCAGCGGGATGTCCACCACCACCACCACCACCACCACCACCACTTGCGAAGACCCGGCTGTTGCACCGGCAAGGCCCAGGTCAGGCGCCCGGCAGAGGCTCGCGGTCCTCGCAGCCTCGCTCACAGCGCTTGGCGCCCCGGCCGCCAGGCTCGCCGCGTGCTCGTCGTCGAATAGCACCGGAGAAGCTCATCAGGCCCAGAGGACGCCGACGAGCCAGGGCGGCGACGCGGTGGGGATGACCGCGATGCTGGCTGTGCTCCGTACCCGCTCCCATCTGGTGATCCTGGCCCTGTCGCTGGCGGCTCTGGCCGTCCTCGCGTTCGACGCCGCCACCGCCCTGCACGTGTTCTCGGCGGGGTGGACGGTCTCCCATCCCGATGGGACGGAGTTGGCGTACATAGGCGGCTGTTGGGGCGGTGGAGCGGTGATGGTGCCGTGATCACGTAGGCCATGCCGGCCGCCCGCTACGGTGGAGGGGTGGCGGCGACGCACACGATGGGGACCCGGGCGGGGATCCCGGTGCTCAGCTTCCCGTTGCTCGCCGGCCACCCCGTCGACGCCGTCGTGACCACTCGTGCCGGGGGCGTGTCCGAAGGCCCGTACGCCACGCTCAACCTCGGGCTGCACGTGGAGGACGAGGCGGACCGCGTGGTCGCCAACCGCGCCCGCGCCGCCGCCACGATCGGCTCGGCGCTCGAGGACCTGGTGTTCGCCAACCAGGTTCACGGCCGGATGGTCGCTGAGGTGTCCGGCGCCGACAGGGGGCGGGGCACGCTCAGCCCCGTCGACGCCATCGACGGCGTCGACGCCCTCGTGACCCATGAGGCGGGTGTCGGCCTCGCCGTGCTCGTCGCCGACTGCGCCCCGATCCTGCTCTACGACGAGCGCACCCACGCCCTGGCTGCGGTCCACGCCGGCTGGCGGGGCGCCGTGGTGGGCGTGGCCGCCGCTGCCGTCGACGCGTTGGCGGCCGGTGGCGCACGCCGGGAGGATCTCGTCGCCGCCGTCGGCCCGGCCGTGCCCGCCGACCGCTACCAGGTGGGGGAGGAGGTGGCCGAGGCGGCCTCCGCCGCGTTTGGCTCCGACGCGGGGGAGGTGCTCTGGCCCGACGGGACCGGGCGGTGGCGGTTCGACGTGTGGGCCGCCAACGAGCGGGTCCTGGCCGGCGCCGGCGTCCCCGCTGCCAACGTCGTCACCGCCCGGGTGGGCACCGGAGGCGCTGGACCGTTCTTCAGCGACCGTGCGGCCCGGCCCTGCGGGCGGTTCGCGCTCCTCGCCGTGCTGCGCTGACGGCGCTCGTCGCCCGCCCCCGCCCGCCGCCCCGCCCGCCCCGCCCGTTCAGCCGCCGATGCTCGCCGGCGTGCCGGTCTGGCGGAAGGCGGCCTCCAGCCTGGCGCGCACGTCGGCCATCGCCCGGTCCCAGTTGCGCTGGGGGGTCGCCGGTCGGCCGAGCCGCTCCAGGCGCACCCTGGTCACGCCCTCGGAGACGGCCAGCACCTGCACGGCCAGCTTCAGCCACCTCGAGCGGGGCCCGAGCAGCCAGCCGTCGATGGGATCCCCGCGCTGGGCGGTGCCACGAAGGTCGTCTTGCCACTTGACGCGGAAGCCCGCGCCGCCCAAGGTGGAGCGGACCCACTCGCAGGTCCACGCCGGCGCCCCGAACACCTCCAGTTCGACAGTGTCCACGCGCGAAGTGTAGAAGAATCGCTTACCGGCGGTCCCCTGAGGCCGGCGGCGCCTGGCCCGTTCTACGGGCAGAAACGAGGGTGATGACCACCACCGAAGTCCCGCCCCAACCGGTGCCGCTCGAAGCCCTCGGCCCGGACACGGGACCGGGGGAGAAGTCCATGCTGGATCAGGTGCTTCTGGCCGTGTTCATCGCCGTGCCGTTCGGGGCCATCGTCGCCGCCGTCCCGGTGCTGTGGGGGTGGGGGCTCAACTGGCGGGATGCGGTCATCGCCGCCGCCATGTACGCCATCTCCGGCCACGGGGTGACGGTCGGCTTCCACCGCCACTTCACCCATCACTCGTTCCGTGCCCGCAGGTGGCTGCAGGTGGTCCTCGCCGTCTGCGGCAGCCTGGCCATCCAGGGGCCGGTCATCCAGTGGGTCGCAGACCACCGCAGGCACCACCGCTACTCCGACCGCGACGGCGACCCGCACTCGCCGTGGCGTTACGGGCGTACCCTCGCCGCCCTGACGAAGGGGTTCTGCTACTCCCATGTGGGCTGGATGTTCGACTGGAAGCAGACCTCGCAGCGCAAGTACGCCCCGGACCTGGTGGCAGACCGCTGGATCCGGCGCGTGTCGCGCACCTTCCCCTTGTGGGTGGCCGTGTCGGTGCTCGTCCCGCCGCTCGTCGGTGGGCTCTGGACGATGTCGTGGTCGGGGGCGTGGTGGGCGTTCTTCTGGGGCACCCTGGTCCGGGTCGGCCTGCTCTACCACGTCACGTTCGCCATCAACTCGGTGTGCCACCTGATCGGGCGGCGCCCCTACAGGACCCGTGACCGCAGCACCAACGTGTGGTGGCTGTCGGTGCTGTCGATGGGGGAGTCGTGGCACAACTTCCACCACGCCGAACCGACCGCCGCCCGCCACGGCGCCGGCCGCTTCCAGATCGACACCTCCGCCATGATCATCCGGGTGATGGAGGTGCTGCGCCTGGTGTCCGACGTCCGCTGGCCGGACGAGGCGATGCTGACCCGCCGGCGGGTCGTCCGCAGCGCCTGACCCGCCGGCGGGCTGTCCGGGGAGCCACCGAGCCGCCTCTAGTCGAGCGCCGGCTCGAGCACCGACCCGAGCGGTCTCCGCGAGAAGTCGGCGCGCAGGGGCATCCCGGCCTCGCCGCCGTCGGTGCGCACCGCCAGCACCTGATGCAACTCGATCCGGCGTTGGACGAAGCCGAGCCGGGAGCCGGCCAGGTACAGCCGCCACGCCCGTGCCCGCCCCTCGCCGATCTCGGCCACCGACTCCGACCAGTGGGCGTCGAGGTTGGCGGACCAGGCGGCGCAGGTGCGGGCGTAGTGCTCCCGGAAGTTCTCCTCGTGGCGGACCTCCAGGCCGGCGTCCTGGAGGGCGGCCACGACGGTCGCAAGGCCGACCAGCTCGCCGTCGGGGAACACGTAGCGCTCGATGAACCCCCGGCGGTGCCGTTCGACGGCGGTGGTGGGCCGGGTTATGCAGTGGTTGAGCAGGCGCCCGGTGGGACGCAGCTTGCCGGCGAGGAAGCGGGCGTAGGAGCCGAGGTTGCGGGCGCCGATGTGCTCGGTGAGCCCGATGCTGCTCACCGCGTCGAAGCCGGACTCGGCGACGTTGCGGTAGTCGCCGTGGCGTATCTCGGCCTGCCCGGCCAACCCGAGGGAGGTGAGGCGCTCCTGGCCCCACTCCGCCTGCTGGCGCGACAGGGTGACGCCGAGCACCCCGACGCCGTAGTGCTCGGCGGCGTGGCGGACCATCGTGCCCCACCCGCAGCCGACGTCGAGCAGGCGCTGCCCGGGCCGCAGGTCGAGCTTGCGGCAGACGAGGTCGACCTTCTCCGTCTGGGCCTCCTCGAGCGACGCCGCGTCATGGGGGTAGACGGCGCAGGTGTAGGCCATGGTCGGGCCGAGCAGCCATTCGTAGAAGCGGTTGGAAACGTCGTAGTGGTGGCTGATCGCCCGGGAGTCGCGGGTGAGCGAGTGGCGCAGACCCCACCATGGCCCGGGGCGGACCTCCTCGGGGGGCGGCGGGACCGGGCGGAGGATGCCGGGCCCGAGGGCCCTGAGGACCTCCGCCCGCTGCCGCCACCCGAGCGTCCCGATGCTGCCCTCGCCGGCGAGCAGCTGCAGCGCCGAGTACAAGTCGCCGTGCAGGTCGAGGGTGCCGGAGATGTACGCCCGCGCCAGGCCGAGCTCGCCGGGGGCGGTGGCGAGGTGGTTGAGGGCGCGGCGGTCGACGACCTCGACGGTCGCCACAGCGTCGGGAGGACCGGCGGTGCTGCCGTCGCAGGCCCGGAAGGCGAGCGGCAGGCCGGACCCGACGGCTCGGGCGAGGATCGGGGCGATGGGAGCGCTCATCGGGCGAGCACGCACTTGTCGTAGAGGTCGGCCAGGCGGCCGTCGGGGTCGTAGCGGGACTTGAGCGCCCGGAAGGCGGGGCCGTTGTAGTTGGCCCAGAACCGGTCCTCGTCGTAGGAGACCGTCGAGTACAACGACTTGCGGCCGCCGAGGCGGTCGACCTCCGCTTCCATCCAGCGGTTGGCCCCGGTCGGCCCGGCGGACCAGACGCCGGCGTTCACGTACAGCGTGTCGGGGTCGAGGGGGTAGAGCGGCCAGTTGCGGCGAACCCGCAGCGGGCAGAGCCACACCGGTGATGCGCCGACCTCGGAGAAAGTCCCCGCCATGAGCTCCTCCAGCCGGCCTACGGGAACCTGCACGTCCTGCACGACCGGCTCGCCGGCGGGACGGCGGCGCCAGCGGTCCACGGAGGCTTTCACCCCCCACCGTTGCTCGAAGGACATCACCTTCCAGTAGGTGTCGGACCGCAGCCAGCCCGGGGCCATGAGCCGCCGCACCCATGGATGTTGCACCCCGAACGCACGCGAGCACCAGAACCAATCCGTGTCCCAGCGCCACAGGTAGTCCCGGGTGGTGAGCCAATCCTCGGCGCGGGCCTGGATCGAGCGGTAGTAGATGGCCTGGCCGGTGTAGCGGCTGACGACGGGCGGCGGATCCGTCGCCCACGACCCGAGCGTGAGGTAGGCCTCGCCCGGCCCCCAGGCCACCCCGTCGACGAACGCCACCTCCTCCCCGTCGAGCGATCCCAGCTCGCAGACCTCGGTGAGGCGCTCGACCAGCGCGCCGATCGAGCCGAACGGGAGGTGGCGGAGGTGGACCCACGCTGCGACGGGCTCCAGCTCGATGCGCGCCCGCAGGGTGTAGCCGAGGGTGCCGTAGGAGTTGGGGAAGCCGTAGAACAGATCCCGGTGCTCGTTGTCCGCCCGGGCGGTCACGACGCTCCCGGCGCCGGTGAGCACGTCGAGCTCCTGCACCGACTCGTGGGGCATGCCGTTGCGCCACGACGAGCTCTCGATGCCGAGGCCGGCGATGGCGCCTCCGAGGGTGATCGTCTTCAGTTGCGGTACCACCAGGGGCATGAGCCCGTGGGGGAGGGTGGCGTCGGCGAGGTGCTCGTAGGTCGTCATCCCGGCCACGTCAGCGGTGCGCGCAGCGGGGTCGACCCCGAGCACGCCGTCGAACCCGGTCACGTCGAGTGCGGGACCGTGACGGCGCGCCCTCGGGCGGAACAGGTTGGACGTCGGCTTGGCGAGTCGCACCGCTGCCCCCGCCGGCAGGGAGCGGTACTGCTCGATGAGGGCGGCCACCTGCTCCCGGTATCCGTCGTGCACGGCGGGAAGGCTAGTGGTAGGGGGGAGGGGTACGTTCGGGGCGGTGAGAGTCCCGCGGAGTCGCGAAGAGGCCGAGGACCGGGACGCCGGCGACCCGATCGCGGCGCTGCGCGACGAGTTCGAGCTCGGCGACGGTGAGCCCATCTACTTGGACGGCAACTCGCTCGGCCGCCAGCCGCGAGCCGCCGCCGGGCGCGTCGCCGCCGCCCTCGACGAGTGGCGCACCCGGCTCGTCGGCGGGTGGGACGACTGGATCGACCTGCCGTCGACGGTCGGCGACCGCATCGGCCGCCTCGTGGGCGCCGCACCCGGCCAGGTGGTCGTTTCCGACTCGACGACCGTCAACCTCTTCAAGCTGGGACTCGCAGCGCTGGATGCCGTAGGCGGAGGGATCGTCGGCGACGGGGAGGACTTTCCCACCGTCCGCTACGTGCTGCAGGGTCTGGCGGAGCGCACGGGCCGGCCGTTGCGCTGGCTGCCGGCTGATCTCGACGGCGCCGCGCTGCTCTGCCTCTCCGGCGTCAACTTCCGCTCCGCCACCCTTGCCGACATGGCGGCCGTCACCGCCGGCGCCCACCGGGTCGGCGCCCTCGTCCTGTGGGATCTCAGCCACGCCGCCGGTTGCGTGCCCGTGGACCTCGACGGCTGCGGCGCCGACCTCGCCGTCGGATGCACCTACAAGTACCTGAACGGCGGCCCCGGCGCCCCGGCGTGGCTGTACGTCCGCCGGGACCTCCAGGGCCTGCTCCGCCAGCCGATCTGGGGATGGTGGGGCCAGCGGGACAACTTCGCCATGGCCGACCCCTACGACCCGGCGCCCGGCATGTCCCGCTTCCTCGCCGGCACGCCCCACATCCTCGGCATCGCCGCCGTCGACGCCGGCATCGACCCGCTGCTGTCGGTCGGCATGCCGGTGCTGTGGGACAAGACCCGGGCCCTCGTGGCACTGCTCGCCGCCCGCGTCGAGGCGCGCCTCGTCCCCCTCGGTGCGCGCCTCGCCAGCCCAGCCGACCCGGACCGCCGCGGCGGCCACCTCGCCGTCGCCCACCCCGACTCCTGGCGCGCCGTGCGCACCCTGATCGAGCGGGGTGAGGTCGTCGGCGACTTCCGGCCGCCCGACGTGATGCGCCTGGCGCCGGTAGCGGCCTACACACGGTTCGTCGACGTGTGGGACGCCGTCGATCGCATCGCCGGCGTCCTCGCCGACCCGGCGTTGGGCGACCGACCGGCCCCGCCGCGGCGGGTCACGTGAACCGCGTCCGGGGCCGGCTCCGTCCGATCGAGCTGGCGACAGCGGCCGTGATGGGCGCGGTGACAGTGATCCTCGTCCTCGCCGGCTGGCTGGTGCCGCACGCCTCCGCTCTCATGGAACTGGGCGTCGTGCCGATGGCGGTCGTCGGCCATCGTCACCGGCCCCGGGCCGTGGTGGCGGCGGCCGTGGCGGCGGGGACGGTGGCGTTCCTGGTCGCCGGCACCGGGCCGGTCCCCAACGTGGCGCTGTGCGCCGTCGTCGGCGGCATCGCCGGCCATGCCCACCGCCGGTGCTGGGCATGGTGGCGGGTAGTCGCCGCCGCCCTCGTCGCCGGTCCGCTCATCGGCGGGCTCACCGACCTCGCCCTCGTCGTGTTCGCCCCCCTGCGCCGCCTCACGCTCGAGAACCTGCGCGACACCTGGGTCGGCTACGCCCGGATCCTCTACCGGCTGCCCGCCCTGCACCCTGTCGCCGGCGAGGTCACCCGCTGGGTCGGCACGGTCATCCGCGACTGGTGGCAGACGGTGCTGATCGTCCTCGTCTCCGTCACCGTCGTCGCCACGGTCGTCACCTGGCGCTATACCGGCGGGTTGCTGCGGCGGCTGGCGAAGGTGCCGGTCGAGGACCGGCTGGGCGAGTCGCCGGCGGGGTCGTGGTCGGGGTCCGCCGTGGGGGCGGGGGCCGGGTCCGCCGTGGGGGCGGGGGGGTCGGTGGCGGGGGAGGGGCGGCCGTTGCCGGTCCCCGTGGAGCTGCGCGACGTCACCGTGCGCTACCCCCGCGCCCGGGAGGATGCCATCGCCGGCGTCTCGCTGTGCGTGCGGCCCCGCCAGCGCACGGTCCTGCTCGGTCCCAACGGGTCCGGCAAGTCGACCCTCGCCCGCCTCCTCGCCGGGAGCCTGCCGACCTCGGGCACCGTGGCCCGGCCCGGCCCGGTCGGGCTCGGCCGGCCCGGGGGCACCGCCCTCGTTTCCCAGCAACCGGAGAGCCAGGTGCTCGGCGTCCGCGTCGCCGACGACGTCGTGTGGGGGCTCCCGGCGGACTGGCCCGTCGACGTCGACGCCCTGCTCGCCGAGGTCGGCCTGGCCGGCCTCGCGCCGCGCGAGACGTCGGCGCTCTCAGGGGGCCAGCTGCAGCGCCTGGCCCTGGCGGCTGCCATCGCCCGCCGCCCGCAGCTGCTCGTCGCCGACGAGGTCACCGCCATGGTGGACGCCGCCGGCAGGGAGGAGATCGTCGCCCTGCTCCGACACCTGCCGGCCCATCACGACGTCGCGGTCGTTCAGGTCACCCACCGCGTCGGCGAGGTTGCCGGCGCCGACCGGGTGACCGTCCTCCAGCGTGGGCGGATCGTGAGCGAGGGACGGCCGGAGGAGATGTCGGGAGCCGGGGGAGCCTTTGGGGCTTCGACGGCGACGCCCGCCGCTGCGGGGCGAGGCGCTGCGCCAGACCGACCGGCGGGGGAGGCGGTCGCGCCGCTGGCCGCGCCCCGCCACCAACCCGGCGCCCCACCCCTCGGCGGGGCGCCCCTCGGCGTCCCACCCCTCGGCGGGGCGCCCCTGCTGGCACCCCTGCCGGCACCCCTGCTGGTGGTCGACGAGGTGAGCCACACCTACGCCGTACGGACACCGTGGGCGCAGCCGGCGCTGCACGACGTGAGCCTTTCCCTCGCCGCCGGCGACGGCATCCTCGTGCTCGGTGACAACGGCTCGGGCAAGTCGACGCTCGCCTGGGTCATGGCCGGCCTTCTCCGCCCTTCAGCGGGCGAGTGCCTCCTCGGCGGTCGCCCGGTCACCGACCAGGTTGGTCGCGTGGCGCTCGCCTTCCAGCACGCCCGCCTCCAGGTCCTCGGGACCACGGTCGGCGCTGACGTCAGGGCCGCCGGCGGGGTCGGCACCGACGCCGGCAAGGCCGCCCTCCGCCAGCTCGGCCTGGACCCGGCGGCCCTGTGGGACCGCCCGGTCGACGAGCTGAGCGGAGGGCAGCTGCGACGAGTCGCCCTCGCCGGCCTGCTCGCCGGGGGCCCACGCGTCGTCATCCTCGACGAGCCCCTCGCCGGGCTCGACGAGGAGAGCCGGGCGGCGCTGCTCGACGGCCTCGCCCGCCTGCGGAGCGAGCGCGGCCTCACCCTCGTCGTCATCTCCCACGACCTCGAGGCGGCGACGATCTGCGACCGCCTTCTCCGCCTCGATGCCGGCCGGCTCGCCGGCGAGGAGCGCCTCGCCGGCGCCCCCACCGCTGCCCCTGTCCCCACCGCTGCCCCTGTCCCCACCCCTGCCCCCGTCCCCACC
>JAKAQB010000172.1 GCA_021811865.1 Actinomycetes bacterium
CACCGTTGCGGGCGTCAGGGCCCGGGAGCCTCCCCCCAGGGTCGCCGTCTCACATCAGTCCTCACAGGACAAGCACCGCTAGCGATCCCCGGGGGTCGGTCCCATGAGTAGTGGTACACCCATCAGCCCCGCTGCCAGCGCCGAGGCGCCGGCGCGCCCGCGGCTCAAGGTCCGCTACGAGACCGAGTTGCGAGCGCAGCTGCGCCAAGAGCTCGGCCTCTCCAACGTGATGCTCGTGCCCCGGCTCGAGAAGATCGTGCTCAACACCGGCGTCGGTCGGGCCACCCAGCAGCAGTCGCTGCTCGAGGGCGCCGTGCGCGACCTGCAGACCATCACGGGGCAGAAGCCGGTGATCACCGTGGCGAAGCATTCCATCGCCGGCTTCAAGCTGCGGGAGGGCAACGCGATCGGCGTGAAGGTCACCCTGCGGGGTGACCGGATGTGGGAGTTCTTCGACCGGCTGGTGAGCCTCGCCATCCCCCGCATCCGTGACTTTCGGGGCCTGCCCACCCGAGGCTTCGACGGCCGGGGCAACTACACCTTCGGCGTCACCGAGCAGCTCATCTTCCCGGAGATCGACTACGACAAGATCGACGCTCCCAGGGGGATGGACATCACCATCGTGACCACGGCGCGCAACAACGAGGAGGGCCGGGCCCTGCTCGACGCGTTCGGCTTCCCGTTCCGCAAGGAGGGCAACCAGTAGATGGCCAAGAAGGCGCTGATCGAGAAGGCGCAACGGAAGCCGAAGTACAAGGTGCGCGCCTATACCCGCTGCCGACGGTGCGGGAGGCCGCGCTCGGTGCTCCGCAAGTTCGGCCTGTGCCGCATCTGCCTGCGGGAGCTGGCGCACGCCGGCGAGGTGCCGGGCGTCACCAAGGCGAGCTGGTAGGAGGGCGCCGCCGTGACCATGACCGACCCGATCGCCGACATGCTGACCCGGATCCGCAACGCCAACGTCGCCATGCACGACACCGTGCGGATGCCCTCCTCCAAGCTCAAGGAGGCACTGGCCACCGTCCTCACGCAGGAGGGCTACATCTCCGGTTTCGAGGTGACGACCGACGGCAACCGCCCGGGGCGGGTGCTCGAGGTCCGCATGAAGTACGCCCCCGACCGCAGCCGTACGATCTCCGGGATCAGGCGGATCTCCAAGCCGGGCCTGCGCGTCTACTCGGCCGCCGACAAGCTGCCCCGCGTGCTCGGGGGTCTCGGCGTCGCCGTCCTGTCCACCAGCCACGGCCTCATGACCGACCGCGAGGCGCGCCAGCGCGGCGTCGGCGGCGAGATCCTCTGCTACGTGTGGTGAGGAGCTGATCCCATGTCCCGCATCGGCCGTAGCCCGATACCCCTGCCCAACGGCGTCGAGGTGAGCATCGACGACCGGGAGGTCACCGTGAAGGGCCCCAAGGGCACGCTCGCCCGCACGCTGCCCGGCGCCATCACCGTACGGCGCGACGAGCAGGTGCTGGTCGTGGAGCGCCCCGACGACGAGCGCCACAACCGGGCCCTGCACGGCCTCACCCGCAGCCTGCTCAACAACATGGTCGTCGGCGTGACCGACGGCTTCAGCAAGGAGCTCGAGATCGTCGGTGTCGGCTACCGGGCCACCGCCCGGGGAGCGTCGTCGGTCGAGCTCGCCCTCGGCTTCAGCCACCCCGTCGTCGTCGACGCCCCCGATGGGATCAGCTTCGAGGTGCCAGCCCCGACCCGCATCGCCGTGCGCGGCATCGACAAGGAGAAGGTCGGCCAGGTCGCCGCCAACATCCGCAAGATCCGCAAGCCGGAGCCCTACAAGGGCAAGGGCGTCCGCTACGCCGGCGAGCGGGTCATCCGCAAGGCCGGCAAGGCCGCAAAGTAGCCCGGGAGCCAAGATGAGCTACAGCACCAAGCAGAAGCAGGTGGCCCTGTCCCGGCGCCACCACCGGGTCCGCAAGAAGGTGAGCGGCACGGCCGAGCGCCCCCGCCTCTCCGTGCACCGCTCCAACAGGCACATCGTCGCCCAGGTCATCGACGACCGCACCGGCCGCACGCTCGCCGCCGCGTCGTCGGTCGAGGCGGGCGTGCGGTCCGCCGGCCCCACCGGCAACAAGGCCGCCGCTGTCCTCGTCGGCCGCCTCGTCGGCGAGCGGGCCAGGGCGGCGGGGGTCACCGGCGTCGTGTTCGACCGGGGCGGCTTCCTTTACCACGGCCGCATCGCTGCGGTCGCCGACGCGGCCCGCGAGGCCGGACTGGAGTTCTGACCGCATGCCGCCGGAGTCGCAGTACGAAGACCGCACCATCAAGGTCAACCGTGTCGCCAAGGTCGTGAAGGGTGGCCGGCGGTTCTCGTTCGCCGCGCTCATGGTGATCGGGGACGGCCAGGGGACGGTCGGCCTCGGCTACGGCAAGGCGAAGGAGGCCGGGCTGGCCGTCCAGAAGGGGATCGAGGAGGCCAAGAAGAACCTCTTCAAGGTTCCCCTCGCCGGCAGCACGATCACCCACCCCGTGCTCGGGGAGGCCGGCGCCGGACGGGTGCTGCTCAAGCCCGCCGCTCCCGGGACCGGCGTGATAGCCGGCGGCGCCGCCCGCGCCATCCTGGAGATGGCCGGCATCCACGACATCCTCGCCAAGTCCCTCGGATCGTCCAACAGCATCAACGTCGCCCAGGCGACCGTCGCCGGGCTTCGTGCACTCAAGCGGCCCGACGAGGTCGCCAAGTTGCGGGGCAAGTCCCCAGCCGAGGTCGTCCCCGCCGGCGTACTGCGCGCCTTCAACGAGGCCCAGCGCGGCCCGCACGTCCCCGACGAGGTGGCCTGATGGCCGATGACCTGCTCGTCGTCCAGGTCCGCTCGGGGATCGGGACCAAGCCCAAGCACCGGGGCACGCTGCGCGCCCTGGGTCTGCGAGGGATCGGCTCCTCCAACGTTCTCCCCGACCGGCCGGAGATTCGGGGCATGATCGCCCGCGTCCCGCACCTGGTGCGGGTGGAGGTGGCGCCGGACGGCCGTCCGGCGGCGTCGCCGGCGGTGTCGCGCCCGGACGGGTCCAGCCCGACGGCGTCCCTGTCGGACCGGTCGGACCGGTCCGGCCGGTCGGGCGGGTCTGGCGGGTCGGGCGGGTCGAGCCCCGCCGAGCCCGAAGACTCCGGCTCCGCAGAGCCGGGTGAGGCTTCCGCTGCCGAGCCGGCCGGGGCCGACGAGCCACCCTCCGCAGCGGTGGACACCGAAGCACCCACCGAGGAGTCCTGACATGAAGATCCACGACCTGCAGCCCCCCGCAGGCTCAACGCGTCCCCGCCGGCGCGTCGGGCGCGGCATCGCCGGCAAGGGTGGCAAGACCGCCGGCCGGGGCACCAAGGGCCAGGGTGCCCGCAACAACATCAAGCCGGGGTTCGAAGGCGGACAGCTCCCCCTCACCCAGCGCGTCCCCAAGCTGAAGGGGTTCAAGAATCCCTTCCGCGTCGAGTACACCGTCGTCAACCTCGACACCCTCGAGGCGTTCGACGGCGCCGAGGTCAGCCCTGACACGCTGCGCGCCGCCGGCCTGGTGCACAAGCACGGGCTGGTCAAGGTCCTCGGCCGGGGTGAGCTGTCCCGGGCACTCACAGTGTCCGCGCATGCTTTCTCCGCGTCCGCGGCGGCGGCGATCCGGGCCGCCGGCGGGACCGTCGAAGTGCTGCCCCCGCCGTGGGGTGACCGCCGGCCGGCGGCCAAGGGCAACGCCCTGACCAACCGCTGAGGAGCTGGACGCCGGCGCCACCCGCCCAGATCTGCTCGAACTGTGAGTGGAAAGTACACAGGGTGTGTCGTTATCACTCACAGATCGTGCCGAAGGGCTCCGCGCGGCCCAAGGGGTGCCAGCGCACGACGGACCGGTTCCGACCCGGCTTCGACCCGACTTCCGACCCGACTTCCGACCCGACTACCTACACAGCGGCCGGCCGGGCGCTACCCTGCCTGAGTCCGCGGTACCAGGAGAAGCTGGATGCGAAGCTCGATTTCCAACCTTTCCAACATGTTCCGGGTCGCGGACCTGCGCAAGAAGATCCTGTTCACG
>JAKAQB010000173.1 GCA_021811865.1 Actinomycetes bacterium
CGAGGGGGAACCCGATGTTCCTTCGAAGGCCGAGGCATCGCAGCTCCAGGCAGTCGGCGCGGTCCTCGGCTCGCAGCAGCCGACGTGACTCACGCGAGAGCGGCGGGGCGCTCCTTCATCGCATCAGGAGAGAGCCCGTCACAGCCCGACGGTACGGTCGCACGATGACCACCTCGGTGCGCGCTGCCGTGAGGCCTCGGCTGCTCGCATGGGCACGCGAGCGAGCTGGACTGGGCGTTGACAACCTGACCCACAAGTTCCCCAAGCTCACCGAGTGGGAGAGCGGAGAGCGGACTCCGACGCTCAAGCAGCTCGAAGAGTACGCCCGGACGACGCACACGCCGATCGGGTTCCTGTTCCTCCCCGAGCCGCCCGAGGAGCAGGTTCCGATCCCGGACTACCGGACGATGGGCGACGCCGGCGTGTCCCGCCCCAGTCCCGACCTCCTCGACACGATCTTCCAGTGTCAGCAGCGACAGGAGTGGTACCGGGACTTCGCCCAGGTGACCAGGGAAGATCCGGTTGCCTTCGTCGGGTCGCTGGCGACGTCGCTACCGGTCGCGGACGCCGCCGAGCAGATCCGGGGGACCCTCAGGTTTGATCTGAGCGAGCGCGGTCACACCTGGTCGGACGCGCTGAGAACCCTCGTCGACCATGCCGAGGAGCTGGGCGTGCTCGTGATGGTGAGCGGGGTTGTCGGCGCCAACACCCACCGAAAGCTCGATCCCGAGGAGTTCCGCGGCTTCGCCCTCGTCGACCGGCTCGCCCCGCTGGTGTTCGTGAACGGCGCCGACACCAAGGCGGCCCAGATCTTCACGCTCACCCACGAGTTCGTCCACCTGTTCCTGGGCCAGACCGCGCTCGACGACGCCGACCTCGGAGCGGCTCCGACCAACCCGGGCGAACGTTGGTGCAACCAGGTCGCTGCCGAAGTGCTCGTACCGCTGGGGTCCCTACGCGACACGCTGTCTCCGGACGTGGCGGTCACCGACGAGCTGGACTCGCTCGCTCGCAGGTTCAAGGTGAGCACCCTCGTGGTCCTCCGCCGTGTCCACGACGCTGGCCGGCTGAGCTGGGACGAGTACCAGACCGCCTACCGGGACGAACTGACCAGGATCATGGACATCCTCGGAGAGCGACCGGGGACCGGCGGCAACTTCTTCAACACCCAGCCGGCGCGGGTTTCCAAGCGGTTCGCGCGCGCGGTGATCGTCAGCACCCTCGAAGGCCAGACCCTGCACCGCGACGCATTCCAGATGCTGGGGCTCAAGAAGCTGTCGACCTTCGAGGAGCTGGTCAGCCGCCTCGGGGTCGGCTGATGGCCTACCTGCTCGACACGAACGTCTTCATCGAAGCCAAGAACCGCCACTACGGCTTCGACTTCTGTCCCGCGTTCTGGGACTGGATCGATCACGCCCACCAGGCGGGAACCGTCTTCAGCATCGACAAGGTCGCCATCGAGCTCGACGCCGTCGACGACGACCTCGCGACTTGGGCCAGCGAGCGACCCGCCGCTTTCTTCCTCGAAGCCGACGCCGCCGTGGTGCCGAGCTTGCAGGCCACCAGCACCTGGGCAACGGCGCCGGGTACGAGCCGGCCGCCGTCGCCACCTTCCTGCAAGACGCCGACTACTACCTGGTTGCTCACGCCCGTGCCCGCCATCACGTGGTGGTCACCCATGAGGTCGTCGCCCACTCCACGAAGAAGATCAAGATCCCCAACGCCTGCATCGGCGTGGGCGTCCGCTACGTCACGCCCTTCGAGATGCTCCGTGCCGAACGGGCCCGCTTCGTCATCGCCAGCTGAACCGGTCCCGCCTGACCGGCAACAGCCGTCACCCCGACGATCCTCGCCAACGACCTCACCCCAGCCGCGCCTTGTCGAGGACGGCAATGAACGTCGGCCGCCGCCGGTGCGTCTCCCGCAGGGCCGCCAGGTGCGAGGCGAATTCTCCCTGGCGATCCGCCGCTCGGGCCGCCTCTGCAGCCTTCTTCAGGATCGCCACCACTCGCACGTAGGCCGCCTTGCCGGTCGTTTCGAGCTGGAGGTCGGCCAGGCGCAGGTACACGTCGAGCGCATCGCCCGGCGTGGACGCTTCACGGGCCTCGGCTAGGCGCACCCACCGCTGTGGTCCCGGATCCCAGTCGGGATGGGTGCCGGGGACCTGCCAGGCAGCCTCGGGCTCTCCGTCGGCGAGCAGTACGTCGACCAGGCCACCGGGGTCGCGCTCCGCCAGCACCGCCCGGGCCGCTGGGCGCTCGGCTGGCCACACACCACGGGCCTCGGCCGCAGCGCGCAGTAGGCCGTACGTCGACGACGACGCCATCCGCTGGTGCTGCTCGCGGCGCAGCCGGAGCACCTCTTGGTCCTCTGCCCGGCGGGTGTGGACCGCGGTGGCGAGGTCGTAGAGCTGGGCGATCTGCCAGCCGCTCGTCTCGGCGATTCCCCGGGTGGCCCAGGTCAGGACGTCGTCGTCGCGGCCCAGCTCGGCCATGGCCTCTGCGACCCTGATGAACTGGTAGGGCCGGCTGAGGTCACCGCCCAGCAGCCCGACGAGGGCCTCCGCGTCGCCGTCGAGGACGGCCAGACGCTCCTGGGCGTACGTGGCGGCGAACGAGTCGCCCCCACCAGCTTCGACGCGCTGCTTCACCTCGCGCCGGTACGCCGCGAGGCCGAGATCGCCCAGGGCATCGGCGTAGCGAACCGGGTCTACCTCGAAGAAGTCCTGGTCGTCGAAGCGGAACCGGACCATCCAGCGGGCCAGCTTGATCGGATCCGCATTCCCGGCGTCGCACGCCCGAGCGTGCAGGTCGAGCAGCTCACGCGCAAGGTCGCCGATGAGCCCGTCGGAGTCGTCCGCCTTGAGGATGACCTTCACGACGTGCCCGACCGCCCGCTCGATCAGCAGCACCAGCTCGGCCGTGGGCGACGAGTCGACCGCCTCGCCGATCGCCTCCACGACGGGCCTCGCCTGGATCGCCCAGCCGCCACTCTCCCGGTAGCCGAGGAACCGGCTCGTCCGCAGCCCGCGGTCGATCTCCGCTTTCAGCTGGGAGAGATCCCCCGAACCCCGGTTCGCCGCCAGGCGGACCGCGCGAGCGACGTCCTCGTGGCGCTCTGCGGCCTTGCCAACGATCACCTGCAGGTCCTCGGGGTCGAGCTTCTCGATCAGCGCCTCGAACTCCTCAGGCCCCGAGCGTGAAGCGCGCGGAATCATGGCGAATGCTCGCTGCTCATCGCGCCCGATTGCACCATCTCCTTGATCCAGGCCTTCAACAACGTGATCGTCGATTCGAGATACGTGCTCGACCAGTTGAAGGTGGTCGTGAGCATGTACGGACCGGATCCTTGCTGGATTTCCTCCTCAAAAGGCACCAACCGAGCCTCAAGGCGCCGGCTCAAGGCAAGCCGGGCGAGAGCTTCGGTCGAGCTATAGGCCGGGACCCACGGTCCCTCGGCCTCGTGCGCTTTCACCTGGTCATTGAAAAGCGCTCGCATTTCCAGGACCACGTCGAGCACGGCCTCGACTCTCCGCATTCGTGCGTCTTGGGCTGCGAGTCTGGCGGCAGCCTCTGACGCCGCAACCGAACGCTCCGTTGCCTGCGCGGCTTGTAGCGACGCTTCGGCGGATCGCTCGGAGGCCCCGACGGACCGTTCCGTCGCCTCGGCTGCCTGGATAGCGGCGGTCGCCGAATGCTCAGATGCGTAGGTCGACCGTCGACCGAGCTGAAGCGTCAGCCATCCAATGATGACGACTGCCACGAGGCTTAGCCCCGCGAGAAGGTCGGCCACCCATTGCACGTAGATAGTCTTGCACCGGGACCCGCTCGCTTCCCTGGATCACGCCAGCTCCAGCTTCCGGGTCAGCCGCACCACCCGTCGGAGGACTGGCCCGGCTCCTGCCGGCGGGCCTCGCGGATGGCCTCCCCACGACCGTCGTGCTCGTCGTTCGGCGTGACGTATCCGATCGCGGCGTGCAACCTCACGGAGTTGTACTCGGTC
>JAKAQB010000174.1 GCA_021811865.1 Actinomycetes bacterium
CCGGCCCCGCCCCCCGCCGGCCTGCCCTGGCCAGCCTCGTCCTGACCGGAGCCTCCTCTAGGGCCCTGACTGCGCTACCCTCGGCCGGTCCCCCGAAGGCCGGGGTGACCTGCGCGATCCCGGGCACTCCCACGGTCGCCGGCCCCGCGTCGGCGCACGTGCCCGGAATTCTCGAACCGATGGGAAGGAACGACCACCATGGCTGTTGTCACGATGCGGCAGTTGCTCGAGGCCGGCGTCCATTTCGGGCACCAGACCCGGCGCTGGAACCCGAAGATGAAGCGGTTCATCTTCGGTGAGCGCAACGGCATCTACATCATCGACCTCAAGCAGACCCTGGAACGCATCGACGTCGCCTACTCCTTCGTGCGCGACATGGTCGCTGGCGGCGGATCCATCCTCTTCGTCGGGACCAAGAAGCAGACGCAGGATCCGGTCTCCACCTACGCCACCCGTTGCGACATGCCGTACGTCAACGAGCGTTGGCTCGGCGGGATGCTGACCAACTTCAACACCATCGCCGGCCGGGTGAAGAAGATGCAGGAATACCAGCGTATGCGCGTTGCCGGTGATTTCGAGGCCATGCCCAAGAAGGAGGCTCTGATCCTCAGCCGGGAGCTTGACAAGCTGGAGCGCAACCTCGGCGGTATCCGGGGCATGAACCGCCTCCCGGACGCCGTTTTTGTCATCGACACCAAGAAAGAGCATATCGCCGTTACCGAGGCGAACAAGCTTGGGCTGCCGGTCGTGGCGGTGGTGGACACCAACTGCGATCCCGACGTGATCCAGTACGTGATCCCGGGCAACGACGACGCCATCCGGGCGGGCACGCTGATGTGCCGGGTGATCGCCGACGCCGTTGAGGAGGGCCGCTTCATAGCCGCCCGCCGCGCCGCACGCAGTGCCGGGGCAGCGGCCGGTGCACCTGCGGCGCCCCCCGTGGTCAGCGCAGAGGAAGAAGCCCGCCGCGCCGAGCAGCAACGCGAGGCTCGACGGCAGGCGGCGCTGCAACAGCAGGAGCGCGAGGCCCGCCTGGCCGAGACGGCGCGCCGGCGGGACGCCGGCGAGGCGGACGTGCCTGCGGCGGACGTGCCTGCGGCGGAGGTCCCTGCGGCGGAGGTCCCTGCGGGGCGGGGCTCCGGGGCCGACGATGTCGCCGGGGCGGCTGCGCCTGCGGATCAGGTCGCCGGGGCGGCTGCGCCTGCGGATCAGGTCGCCGGGGCGGCTGCGCCTGCGGATGGTGCGGCCGACACCCCCGCCGCGCCGGCGGAGCCCGCCGGCGCCGAGAGCACGACGGCGGGCTCGGACCCTCCGGAGCCAAGCGCCGTGGAGAGCCCCGGATCCGGGGCGGTCGCTGGCGTCGAGGCGGCAACCGGCCTCCAGACATCGGCGGACCGGCCGGCCGATTGAACCGAGCCGAGCGCCCGCCTCCGACGGAGTGGGCACGACGGACACAACCCCCCACCAACCGAAGGAAGACCATGGCAGAGTTCACCGCCAAGGACGTGAAGGCGCTGCGGGACGTCACCGGCGCCGGCATGATGGATGCGAAGCGAGCGTTGACCGAGAACCACGGTGACTTCGACGCAGCCGCCCGGTGGCTACGCGAGCGTGGTCTCGGCAAGGCCGCCGAGCGGTCCGGCAACGAGAACGCTGAAGGTGCCGTCGCAGTCGCGGTCACGCCGGACGGGAAGGCGGCCGCGCTGGTGGAGGTCAAGTCGGAGACCGATTTCGGCGCCAAGTCGCCGCAGTTCATCGGTTTCGTCGAGGATCTCGCCCGGGCCGTCGCCGCCGGAGGAGACGCCGCCGTCGACTCGCGCAACGAGGCCCTCGACGACCTGAGGGTCACCCTCAAGGAGAACATCGAGCTCGGACAGGTCGTCCGTTTCGAGGCTGCCGACGGCGACGTCCTCGACACGTACCTCCACGTCCAGAACGGGCGGGGCGTCAACGGGGTACTCGTCGAGGTGGCCGGCGGTGACGCCGAGCTCGCCCACGACATCGCCGTGCACGTCGCCTTCGGGCGACCCCGTTACCTGACGCGCGACGAGGTCCCGGCTGCCGAGGTCGACGCCGAGCGCGCCACCGCCGAGAACCAGACACGCCTCGAGGGCAAGCCGGAGACGGCGCTTCCGAAGATCGTCGAGGGCAAGCTCAACGGCTGGTACAAGCGGGTGCCGGGCGGGGTCCTCCTCGAGCAGCCCTACGCCAAGGACGACAAGCAGTCGGTCGCGCAACACCTCGGCAAGGCGTCGGTGGTCCGCTTCGCGCAGGCAGTGATCGGCGAGTAACGCGGCGGGGCCGGCGGAGGTGGCGGGCCGGCGGAGGTGGCGGGCCGCGCCGGGATGGCGGGGCCGGCGCAGGCGCTCCAACGGTGTGGACAGGGCTCCCGGTAGGAACAGCGGGGGAGTGAGGCCCCGTCGCACCGCCCCAACTAGAGTCGACGGACCGTGGGTGAAACGTCGATGCCGTGGAACCGCGTCGTGCTCAAGCTGTCGGGCGAGGCCTTCGCCAGCCCTATGGCCGACGAGACGATCGACGGCGCAGTCGTCGATCGCATCGCCAAGGAGATCGCCGAGGTGAGCAACGACCTCGGAGTGCAGATTGCGATCGTCGTTGGCGGCGGCAACATCTGGAGGGGTGCGACCGGTTCGGCGTCGGGCATGGACCGGGCCAATGCGGACTACATGGGCATGCTCGCCACCGTCATTAACGCCCTCGCCCTGCGCGACTCCCTCGAGCGCCAAGGACAGCCCACCCGCGTGCAGACCGCTATCGGCATGTCCGAGCTGGCCGAGCCCTACATCCGACTGCGGGCGATCCGCCACCTGGAGAAGGGCAGGGTGGTCGTGTTCGCCGCCGGCACCGGCAACCCGTTCTTCACGACCGACACCGCAGGGGCTCTCCGGGCCGTCGAGATCGAGGCCGACATCCTGCTCAAGGGAACCCACGGCAGCTCGGACGGCGTCTACGACGCCGACCCGGCGACCCATCCGGGCGCCCGCAAGCTGGTCGAGGTGAGCTTCGACGACGTCATTGCGAAGGACCTGCGGGCCATGGATCTCACTGCCATCACCCTCTGCAAGGAGAACGGCATGCCGATCCTCTACTTCTCCGTCATGGAGCCCGGCAACCTGCGTCGCGCCCTGCAGGGGGAGCGGATCGGTACGCTGATCCGCTGATGGACGAGGGATACGTCGCAGCCGTGTTCGAGGATGCCCGGGACAAGATGTCCCGGGCCGTCGAGCACGCCCGTGGAGAGCTCGCTGCCATCCGCACCGGGCGGGCAGCCCCCGCCCTGGTCGAGAAGCTGTCGGTCGACTACTACGGCTCGCACATCCCCCTCCAGCAGCTGGCGGGCATCCAGGTGCCGGAGGGCAAGGTGCTGGCGATCACGCCGTACGACAAGGGGTCATTGAAGGCCATCGAGAAGGCCATCCAGAGCTCCGATCTCGGCGTCAACCCTGCGAACGACGGCACGGTGATCCGCCTCACCTTCCCGCCGCTCACCGAGGAGCGCCGCCGGGCCATGGTGAAGGTGGCGCACAACAAGGCCGAGGACGGCCGGATCGCCGTGCGCAACGTCCGCAGGGCGGCGCGCAAGGACTTGGAAGCCCTCGAGAAGGATGGAGAGATCTCCTCCGACGAGCTCGAGCGAGCCGAGAAGGAGCTGGAGCGGCTCACCCACGAGCACGTGGCGGAGATCGACCGGGGCTTGCAACACAAGGAGGATGAGCTGCTCGCCGTCTGACGGCGGCCCCCCGGCGAGTACCGGGGGGTGGAGTACCGGGAACAGAACCCCGACCAGCGGCCGAGCGAGGAGGTGTCGGTGACGGACCGCAACGACCGATCGACGGACCGCCGCCCGGCGGAGGGCGTTCGGATCATCGGCGCCGAAGAGGCGCAGGCGGCGCTCGAGGCGGGCCAGGCGGCCGGTCGGCGGGCGGAGGACGAGTTGCGCTTCGGCGACGTGCCGCCGGCTCCTAGATCGGA
>JAKAQB010000011.1 GCA_021811865.1 Actinomycetes bacterium
AGTAGGCGGCGAAGGGGTAGAGAGTCCTCGTCTTGAAGTAGCGCGACAAGAAGAAGACCGCGAAGAGGGACGTCGCGGCGGCGGCGAGGCTTCCGGCCACGACCTGACCTCTGATGCCGTTGCCGAGGTGGCCGAGGAGGTCGGGAACCTTGAGAGCGCCGGCGGCGAAGATGACCGGCGTCGAGAGCAAGAAGGAGAAGCGCAGGGCGTTCTCCCGGTTGAGGCCGCGGTACATGCCGCCGACCATGGCCACGCCCTCCCGGCTGATCCCTGCCAGCAGGGCGAGCGCCTGGGCCGCGCCGACGATCGCCGCGCTCGGGACCCCGAAGCCGGCGAGCTGGCGTTCGGCATCTTCGTCCATGGGGACGATGCGGTCGTCGCGCAGGCGACGGGCCGCGGAGCGTGACACAGAGGGCGACGAGGCGGCATGTTCGGGGATCTCGAAACGCGCGGCGAGGCCACCTTGGACGGCGGCGGGGATCCGGGTCGGGCGAGGGTGGCGGTGGAACCACTCGCCGGCGAGCAGGATGGCACCGTTGGCCATGAGGAAGATGGCGGCGGCGAGCGGCTTGGCGAACAGGACCCGGAAGTCGTGCTCGAAGATCAGCCCGAGCGCGCCGACCGGGACGGTGGCGATCACGATCAGCCAGGCCAGCCGCTCGTCGTAGGTGGCGACCCGGCGGCGGACGAGGCTGCGAAAGAACCCGGCGATCAGCCGAGCCCATTCCCGGGCGTAGAAGCCGAGCAGGACGACCGCGGTGGCCAGGTGCAGCCCGACGATGAAGGCCAGGTACGGGCTTTCGGATTGGGACTCCTGGGTGACGAGGGTGCCCCAGGAGCCGCCGATCCACGACGGGATGAGCACGGTGTGGCCGAGGCTCGAGATCGGGAACAGCTCGGTGAGCCCTTGGATAAGGCCGATGACGATGGCCTGGAAGTAGTTCATGTGGTACACGCCGTGGGCGGCGCCAAGCAGCATGGGCGATCTCCTCGCCGCCGGTCGGAGCGGCTCTCTCGAGCAACTGGCCGGCCGAACGTAGCACAGACTCCACCGTTGGGATGTAGCATTCGTTACATGGCGTGGCGGGTTCTCACCTACCGGCTGTCGGGCGACGAGTCCCGGCACCGGGTGGCCGTGTGGCGGGAGCTGCGCCGGGTAGGGGCGGTGGCGCTGCAGTCGGCGACGTGGGCGGTCCCGGTCGGAGACCCCTTCGACGAGGGGCTGGAGCGGGCGGTCGCGCTGGTGAAGCGCTCGGGGGGTCAGGCGCTGTGCTTCGAGGTGAGCACCTCGGAGGAGACCTTGGCGGCGATCGAGGCGCTCTACACCGCTGAGCGGGAGGCGGAGTGGGTCGAGCTCTGCGCCGAGTGCGACAAGACCGAGGCCGAGCTGCGCGGCGAGATCGGCAAGGAGAAGTTCACCCTCGCCGAGCTGGACGAGGAGGAGCAGAACGTCGACCGGCTGCGGCGCTGGTGCCGGGAGCTGCGGGCGAAGGACCTCTTCGGCGCCGCCTCGGCCACCCTCGCCGAGCGGCACCTCAAGGACTGCGCCGAGCTGCTCGAGACCTTCGCCGAGCACGTCTACGAGGCTCGCGGGCGGCCATGAGAAGCGCCGGTGCCAGGATCGGTCGCCGCCAGGTGCTCCCGTCGTAGGGCGGGGTTCGTCACCGCCTTCGGCCCAAGCCGACAGCCGCGCCGACCTCTACGAGCAGCTGGCGCGCATCGGCAAGGTGGTCGTGCACCCCAAGCGCATCGAGCTGCTCGACCTGCTCTGCCAGGCCGAGCGCAGCGTCGAGGCCTTGGCCGTGGCGACGGGGCTCAAGCTCACGGCTCTTTCCCGTGAAAACGCTTTCATGCGGTAAGTACCGCTAGTCTGACTGACAATGTTGTGGGGGGGATGGGAGCACCACGAAAGCCCGGGGCTGGGCTGGCGGGCAAGGAGACCCTGGTCAAGTACCTCCCGCTCAGGACCTGAGCTGCTGGCCGCCGGGGTTGCCCGGCAGGCCCCCCTAGCCGGTGACAGTAACCAGGTCGCCGATGGCCAGATGGCCAAAAGCGACCTGGGCGGTGGCAATGGGGAGCTCGGCGCAGCCCAGGCTCTGGCGTGCGCCGTAGGAAGCCCGCAGGAAGCCATGCACCGCGTCGCCACCGTTGAAGTAGTTGATCCAGTGCACGAGGTCGTGGTACGTGGAACCGTCGGGATTGGTCCCGTTCATGTACCTCTGGACGTAGCGCAGGTAGATCGGGAAGGTGCCGTTGGCGGTCGGGTCCTGAGCTATGCCGGTGTTGGTTGGTGAGGTGAGCACGACCGACCCGTTCTCCCACAGGGTGAGGCTCTCGGGGGCCGCCTGGCTGACCTGCACGTAGGAGTAGCCGCTGGGATCGCTCCGACGGGCAACGGCGGCCTGGAGGAGCGCATTCCAGGTCGAGGCATTCGCCAGCTGGGCGACGGTGGCGGCGTCCACCGTATAGCCGTCGTAGTTGCCCAGGGTCGAGTCGAACGCCATCAGGGCGCCCTTCAGTATCAGGTTGGGCGAGCCGGCGATCCACTCGGCCCGGAGGCTGGCTGGCGTCGATGCCCAGCGCCAGGAGAAGCTGCCCGCGAGGGGGTGCGAGATAGTTGCCTCCTCCGCGGCGACGGTGGTCGGCTCGACGACGCCCTGGGCGGGCACGAAGCGCAAGGGCAGGTAGTGCAGGCCAGCAAGGATCTGCTCGAGGCGCAGGATCGAGCCCGGGCCCACGACGAAGCGGTAGCTGCTGGTCGCATTCTGGCTGCTCGAAGCCGCTGCCGTGGCAGCGGCCCTGGCGCCGAGGATCGACACGGCCCGGTCGAAGCCGACGGTCACCGTGGTGTCGGGTCCGAAGCCGAAGCCGCTCGGGGTGAACCTCAACGTGTCGGGTCCCGGCCGGCTCCACACTCCGGGCACTGTCGGCGACAGGGACGGCCTGGCGGTGCCGAGGAGCTTGGCCACTGGCTGGGAGAAGGTGATGGTGATCGGCGCGTCCGGGGCGGCAGTGGAGCTCCCCGGGGCGGGGCTGGCCGCCGCTACCGGTCCACCGCCGGGAGGCGCCACGAACCATGTCACCGTGACCGTATGTGAGCCGACGGCCTCCCACGAGACCGGGGCCGCCGACACCTGGAGCGAGCCGGTGGCGGAGGCGGACGGCGGGGAGAGGTAGACCTCGGTGGCCGGCCACCGGAGGTCGAGCACCTGCAACGGGCTCCCGGGGAAGCGGTAGTCGACCACGCTCACCGCCCGGTCGAAGCGCACCGGCACCTTACGGGCGCTCGACGCAAGGACGACCGCGAGGGCGGGAGGCCCGTCGGGGGTCCGCACGGTCGTGGTGGCCGAGACCCCAGGGCCGACCAGCCAGCGCAACCACGACGGCGAAGCAGCGGAGGCGGTGATCCGCACTTCCTGGCCCTGCGCGAGGCGATGGGCGGGCACGAACCCCCCGTCAGCGGCGACGAGGGCGAGCGCGCGACCAGCGCTCGTGGCCTGCACGCCAGTCAGTGTGGCGTCGAGACCGCTCACGCGGACCTGGGCGAGCACCCGGCCCGAAGCGGACACCGAAACCCTGGGCCGGCCCATGATGGAGGCGGCGGCCACCGCTGCCGCTGCCAGGACCACCACGACGCCCGCACCCGCAGCGAGGTACCTCCACCAGTGTGAATGCCCTATCCCGGTCTGACCAGTCGCCACGCCTCACCGTCCTCGCCTAGCGTCCCCCAGTGTCTCACGGCTGCGGGGAAGGTGGGTGCCGGCGCACGTAGGGCTGGTCGGCCCCCTTCGGGCTCCTCAGCCGGCCCGCTGACCTAGGAGGACCTCTAGGGGCGGGACCGATGAGGCGAGTCCGCTCCGGCCGATCCCTTCCCGCCGTCCGCGCCGCGGACAGCTGCAGCCCTGGTTGTCGGGGCGCTCGTGCTCAGCGCCCTTCCCGGGACCGCGGCCGTCGCGGCAAGGCCCGCCTCTCCTACACCCCCACCTTCAGTAGCCCCCAGGCGCTGACCGCCACCGTCAGCTTCAGAGACGCCGGCGGCGAGAGGATCGCGGCTGGCGACCACCTCGGTGCACCCCTGGGGTACCGCCCCCTGGCGCCAAGAACTGGACTCCGCTGGGGGGCTTGGGCAGGTCTGGTAGTGGTACAGCGCGTCCGGTTCGAGAACCCGGTGTTACCGGTGAGGGATGGCAGCGCCGGCGGCGCGCCGACCCCGGACGTGATGGCCACGATGATGGCCTTGATCCTGCGAGGACTTGTCGGATCGGGAGGCATGCGACCGGTTGGGGCGTGACCTGTTGTGGCAGGCGGCTGTCGGGGCGCATCCCGGCTACAGACCTGTTCGATGCTACATCCGGCATGATCAGGGTCGAGACGTCCGATCTGGCGTCCCGGTGGACGGCGGGAGTGATCGGCCCGGGATGGCGATGTCGTCGGTGATGTCTTCTTCGGGGAGCCAGCCGGGGCCGTGCTGGTAGGACAACTCGGGGCGGGCGCCGGCCCCTGGTGTCACCCGGGCTCCCAGCTCGCCGCTGGCGACGGCCCGGACGACACCGTCGATGTCAGGGTCCCAGGTGGCCACATCGGTGAGCATCGAGACGTGCTCTCGCACGGTCCCATAGGCGAGCGCCGTGCCCTTCCCGAGCGGCCACCGGCCCCGGATGTCGATCGCCTGGGCGGCGATGATGAGCTCGTGAGCGATGAAACGGTGCACCAGCGAAACCAGCTCGTGGGTGCGGCGCACCGACAGCGGCGCCATGCTCGCTTGGTCCTCCATCCCCTCGGCGATCTGGCCGTCGTAGTCGAGCACGACGGGATCGGCGAGCGAGCGGGACTCGGCCGCCAGCGCCGCACACCACCGGCCCATCGGTTTGAGGCCATTGGTCGGGCCCGGGTCCAAGGCTAGCTCGCTCGGCAGGCCACTGAAGTGCTCCCACAGCAGCTTGTGGACTCGCTCGTTGCCCACCTTGACTGCGTTGGCGATGGCGAGACGCAACAAGTCGAATGCCATCGCGACCCCCGAGACGTCGAAGTTGCCGACGGAGACGATGACGCCTTCGTCGACAAGGACGAGCGGGTTGTCGTTAGCCGCGTTGAGCTCCGCCTCGAGGGTGAGGCGGCTGTAGGCGAGGGCGTCGTAAAGAGCGCCATGGCTGCGGGGCACGCAGCGGAACGACAGCGGGTCCTGCAGGTTACGGGCCGCGCCCGGCTCCCAGAGGTAGGAGCCCTCGAGCAGCTCGCGCAGGCGCCCGGCGGCGGTGTTGAGGCCGATCTGGGGCTGGAGGCGGGCGGCGCCGGCATGGATGATCGACAGGTTGGCGGCGAACCCCTCGAGGGAGAGCGCCGAGCTGACCTGCAACCAGTCGACGAGATCGGCGACGTCGTGGAGCACGAGGGCCCCCCGGCCGAGCGTCACGCCGTTGGCGCTGATGAGCGCGAGCGCTTCTTTCGCCGCCAACTCGATCGGCTCGAGGCCGACGGCGCGCAGCGCTGCCCGCCCGTCCATCACCCGCCCGCCGACGCTGGCGCGCCCGATCCCGATCAGGACCTTGCCGATGTCGGACATCTCCGACAGGTCACCCTGGCCGACAGAGCCCACCTCGCGCACCACCGGGTCGACGTCACGGTTCAGCAACTCGACCAGCAGCTCGATCAACTCGCGCCGCACACCGACCCCCGCCTTGGCCATACCGTTCGCCCGGGTCACCATCATCGCCCGCACGACATCGGCCGGCAGCGGCCGGCCGTAGGAGGAGGTCTGGTCGGCGATGGTGGCGAACGAGAAGCGGCCCAGGTCCTCCGGCGGGATCCGATAGCGGTAGAACGAGCCGAGCCCGGTGTTGAGACCGTAAACCGCCTCGCCGCTGGCCAAGACGGCCTCGACGACGTCCCGGGCGAGCCGCACCCGCCGCAACGCCTCCTCCGATATGCCCACCCGCACCCTGTCCCGGGCGACCGCGACGACCTCCTCCACGCTGAGGCGGTCACCGGTGAGCTCCACCAACTCCGCCATCTCAGCCGGCTTGCTTCCCGGCGCAGCCGTCCCCACGCGTAGTGCCCACGTCACTGGACACTAAACCGGCCAGGCACCTTGCGGGACGCCACCGGGTCACCGCCAACAGGCTCTAGCAGCACAGGCGGGGACGGCGCGTGCCGAGCACCCTCGGCTGGTAGCGCCATGGTCCCGACCCAGCCCCGACCAGAACCGATCGCGGTCTGCCCCCATCCCGACGACTAGTACAGCATTTCGGCTCGGGTGACGTGATCGGGTCCTTCGTCGAACAGGGGAGCATTGTCCGGCTGCTGTGCTTCACCCACGGGGAGGCGTCCACCCTCGGCGCTTGCCCCGGCCGCTCGGAGAGCTGCGGGCCGAGAAGCTCGGGGCGGCCGCGAGCATCTTCGGTATCAGGGCGTGCAAGCTGCACGGCTACCCCGACGGGCAACTCACCGGCGGGGCGGCTCTCGCCATGCTGGCCGGCCTCGTCGAAGAGGAGGCGGCAGGTGCCGAGCTCCTGCTCGCCTTCCATGGTCACTCCTTTCGCTGTGGCCTCCGGTGCCGGCGGTGCCCCTACTTGCCGTTCGTCTCCCACGGATGCCCGAGCAGCGTGAACAGCGCGCAGCATCTCGGTGGCGTCGCGCTTGGTGACCGACGGTGTACCGACGTACCGACACCCTGATTGCCGGGCAGCGGTAGCCTTGGGCTATGAGCAAGGAAGCGTCCGAGGCCACAGAACGTGCCGTGGTTCGCCTCGAACTGGAGGACGGCTACCGGTTCTGGGTCCACCTCGGAGAGGGGTTCCCACCACTGCTCATGGATGAGCCTGCACCCCTCGGAGCCGGCGCCGGTCCGAACGCCTCTGCGGTACTGGCGGCTGCGGTGGGCAACTGCTTGAGCGCGAGTCTCCTGTACTGCCTACGCCGGGCCCACATCGACGTCACGGACCTGCGCACCGAGGCGGAGGTCGTCCCGGCGCGTAATGCTGAAGGCCGCCTGCGCATCGGCGCAATTCGGGTCGAGTTGCATCCCGAGGTCGCACCCGGCGCCGAGGGACGCCTCATGCGTTGCCTCGAGCTGTTCGAAAACTTCTGCGTCGTGACCGAGAGCGTCCGGGCTGGCATCGAGGTCGCCGTCGAGGTCATCCCGGCCATGCCTGAGGGTGACAAGGCGGCCGAGGCCTCTGACGTGAGCGCTGACTGAGCCACGACCGGCCAGCGGGGCGAAGGCGGGCGCACCCTGACTGGTTACGAAGTTCTCGCCCGTAACGGTGTAGACACCGGTCCACGGAAGGGAGCTACTAGTGAGCGAGTACGACGTGAGGATGGTCGTGCTGTCGACCGACAACCTCGATGAGTCCATCCGGTTTTACACTGAGACACTCGGCATGCCACTAAAGTTCCGCGACGGAGCCCACTTCGCGGCCCTCGACGGTGGATCGGTCACCATCGCGCTGGCGACCGCGGTGGACCATCCCATGCCCGGACAAGTCGTCGTCGGCATCAAGACCGCCAATGTTGACACCGCCGCGCAGGCTATTGAGGCCAACGGCGGTGGCATCGTGAAAGGACCGTACACCGACGCCCACGAGCGCCGGGTAGTGGTCTACGACAACAAGGGTAACAGCCTGGTCTTCTACACTCCGCTGGCCCGGTGAGGAAGGTTTGCCCGGCCCGTCGCGCCTCGGCTGGCGGGAGGCGGCTCGGGAGAAGCCGCCAGTACCGGCGGTCGGGCTTTGCCGGCTTGACGGCTGGCCGGCACGCCGGTCGAGGTGGTGGACCGGCGCAACTTTCGCACCTTCCAGCCGCTCCTCTACCAGGTGGCGACCGCCGCCCTCGATCCCGGGAACCGGCTACTGGTGCGGTGAGCCGGGCTTCACGACCATGAGGACGATGATGGCGACTAGCACCGCCGTCGCCAAGTAGTTGAAGATGAGCGCCCGGCGGTCGCCGAGAAGGGCACGCAGCTCTGCGCTCGGGGGCAGCTGCTGAGCGGCCAGGGCGATGGCGAGCCTGCGGGCCTTCTTGGGCCGTTGGCCGCCCACCGACCCGAGCGCTGCGACCAGGACGAGGAGCCCGATCGCCGCGTCGACCCAGGGCGTGCCGTAACCCCAGTGCCCGAGGTCGACCAGCCACAGCCCGAAACCAGCAACGAGCAGCATCCCTCCGGCCACCAGCACGGCACCGATGCGGGCCAGGCCGAGCAGGAGAGCGATCTCGGCACAGCTGGGCCTGCGCCGTGCCGCCTCGAAGCCCGCCGCGGCGACCACGGTGCCCGAGACGAGCGAGAAGGCGCCGAACACGTGCAGGCACAGCGCCACGTCATAGAGCCAGGTAGGGGTCACGGCCGGGCCAGCCGGCGTCTGGTTCCGGCCTTGAGGCGGGCGTGGACCTCGACGGTGGACTCGAGCGGGAACACCTCGGCGATCCGGGCGCTCAACCCGACGGCCAGGAGCATGCCGGTTGGGCCAGGGACAGCCACGTCCGGCCCGCCAGCGACGAGAGCCTCTGGGGGTCCGAGCCGCTCGGCGTGGGCGGCGCGCACCGTCGTTCCTCCACGGGCGGCCATGTCATGGCGCCTGCCGGCTCCCCTCGAGGGCCTCGATCCGCCGCCTGAGCTCCTGCTCGCGAGCCCGGCGTTCGGTGACGTCGGGGATGATCGCTGCGACGTGGTCGACCGAGCCGTCGTCGGTTGCGAGCACGACGACACTGAGTTCGATTGAGACGGTCCGCCCATCCGCGTGGCGGGCGGGCACGGCCACGCGGTCGGCTCCGTCGTAGCCGGTCGAGCCACGAGCCATCGCGGCACGGAATCCCTCGTGGTGGCGCTGACGCAGTCGTTCGGGGATGATCCCGTCGAGCCGACGATCGCCTCTGGCTCGTAGCCGAAGATGCGGGGCGCGCCGTCGTTCCAGTAGCAGATGGTGCCGACGGTATCGACGATCACGACCGCGTCGGGGGCATGCACCACGGCGGCGAGGACCACGTTCCCTGGCAGCCTCATCGTTTCGGCCCTGTCCGTCGACCCCGCCTCGTCGTGGTGGTCGTCATCTGGATGACCCTTCGAGCGCCACGCTGCCGCATCGGCTCCCACGACCGGCGGTCACGCTCGGCTGATGGCCGTCGGGACCGCGGCGCGACTCGGCGGATTCCGGGTCGGGGACCGGTCACTGCTCGACCAGAGGGGAGACCGGGCGTGGATCAAGCGCCAGGGCAGCTGCCAGCTCGGCCCACTCGTCGGTCGGCAGGCGATCGGGGCTCGGCGTGAGCACCTGGATGGCCCTCCTCGCCGGTGACGACGAGATCGCGGAGCACCGCTGCTCCGGAGTGCTCCAGATCGCGGGTGGCAGTCAACAACACGAGACGACCCGATCCACGGGCGAGCCCCCGCAACTGCTCGAGGGCGGCGGCGCCTACCGGGCCGAGCAGCTCGGCCCGGTAGCGGCAGGCGAACTCGGTGAAGAGCTCGGGATCGTGCCGGTACCAGCGGCGAAGCTCAGCGCTGGGCGCGGCGTCCTTCGCCCATTCGTCGACATCCAGGGCTGCCTTCTGCACGCCCCGTGGCCACAACCGGTCGACAAGCACCCGCCGCTCACCGCCACGTCGCCCGGGGTCCTCGTAGACCCGGACCACCTCGACGCCTGAAGTGCCTGCCGCGGTCACCGTACCCGGAAGCCGAGAGCCACCGCCGCGTCCTCGTCGATCATGGTGGGGTCCCACGGCGGGTCCCAAACCACCCGCACCTCGACAACCACGGTGTCGTCGACGGCGTCGGAGATGGCGGCGCGAGCCATCTCCGGGAGCACCTCCGACGCCGGGCAGCCGGGCGTCGTCATCGTCATCTCCACGACCACCGTGCCGTCCTCGGACCGGACGTCGTAGACCAGTCCGAGCGACACGACGTCAAGGTACAGCTCAGGGTCATAGACGCCCCGAAGCGCGTCCCAAGCGGCGTCGAGCACATCGGTCGCCGACAGCCGCAACCAGCCGCTCCCGTCATTTTCGGCGGTGGCCTCAGCCCCGGCGTCCGCGGATCGGTCGGTCATGAGGGCCGCTGGAAGGTGACCCGCCAGTCGCCGCCACCGAGGTCCTCCACCTCGTAGGAGAAACCCTGCGACGACAGCACCCCCTCGAGGGGAACCGGCTCGAAGGGTGCCAGGACCACCAGTTCCTCACCGTCCTCGAGGGCACCGGCCGCTGCCATGATCGTCTCGAACGGCTCGTCGCCCGACGCGATGATCGGGCGGGCGTCGACGGTTGCCATCGCCTGCTCCCTCCTGGGCACCGGTAGACCGGAGCAGCCCTGTTGTTCTGTTACCAGCTAGAACTTTATCAGCATGAGGCCGCTCGGGGAAAGCCCGCTGGCAAGAAGCCCCGCCAGTCACGAGAGGCAGGGGCTGCCCCGTCGGCACGAACCGTCAGAAACTCTGTTGTGTACTAGATATATAATGTCGACGTGGAGCAGTTGCGTCCCGTTGAGCGACCTCGACCCGTCCGACCTCGACGCTCGGATGACGGTGGGCGGGGTGGCGGAGGTCATGGCGGTGCTGCTCGCCGGTGCGGGTGGCGGGGGCGGCCATGAGCAGCGGTGACGGTTTGAACGCGGTGAGCGCCACCTCCGGCTCGTGGGCGGGGCGGCCGGCGGGGGTGCCTGGCGCGGTGCCGCCACCGTCGGTGCCGCTGTCGTTCATGGCAGCGGCGGGAGCGGGCCTCGTCGCCTGCGGGGCCGCCTGGGTATGGGCGCGGGGCGCGGCGGCGAGGGACCCCAGCACCGACGCGGTGATCGCGGCTGTGCACTTCGGTGTGCTCGCCACCCTGGCCATGGGCGTCCTCGGCGCCACCCATCAGTTCACCCCGGTCATCACCGGCCGGCCGCTGCGGTCGCTGCGCCTGGCCCGGGCCACGTTCGTGGCCTGGCTGGCGGCATCATGGATGCTGCCGCTCGGCATCGGCTTGGAGCAGCCCGCTGTGACGGCCGCGAGCGGCGGTTTCGCCCTGGCCGGCCTCGCCCTGCTCGCCTGGAACCTCGCCGCGCCACTCTCGGTACGAGGCAAGGGCGCCCCGGTCAGCAGCCTGCGCCTCGCCCTCTTGGGCGCGGCGGCGACAACCCTGCTGGGCGCCACCTTCGTCGGCGACCGCCAAGGGCACTGGTTCGTCCTCGACGGCCATGTCGACCTGGCGATGGGGGTACTCGGCGTGTTCGCCTGGCTCGGGGTCACCTACATCGGCGTGGCGCAGAAACTGTGGCCCATGTTCATGCTGGCACACCTGCCTGGCCGGCGTAGCTCCGGCCCGGTCGCAGTGTGGGGCACCTGGCTCGGCTCAGCCGTCCTCGCCGGCGGGCTGGCCCATCAAACCGTCCCAGCCGAGTGGGCCGGCGCTGGCGTGCTCGCCGCCGGCCTCGGCGCCCACCTCGCCTCTCTGTCGGCCCACCTGGCCCACCGCCGCAGGAAAGCCGACTTGCACCTGGCGTTCCTCGTGACAGCCGCAGCCTGGCTGGTCGCCGCCGCCGGCCTCGCCCTCGCCGGAGCGCTCTGCCCCCCCCACCGCGCCCACCTCGCCGCCGCCCTCGCCGCGGCCGCCATGACCGCGGCCGGCGGCTGGCTGCTCGAGGCGCTCGTCGGCCACGCCCACAAAGTCATACCCTTCATCGTCTGGTCACTGCTGCGCTCACACGGCGCCCGCAACGGACCATCGGGCAAGCCCCTCATGTTCGCCGACCTCTACCACCACGGCTGGGCTGCAGCCACCTACACAACCGTCACCGCCGGCATCGCCGCCCTGTGCGCCGGGCTCGCCACCTCATCAGCACCAGCGATAGCGGCAGGCGGAGTCCTCCTCGCCACGACCGGCATCCTGGCCACCGCCAACCTGTCCATACGCCCCCTCCGCCAACTCGCCGCCACCCGGACCGGCACCGGTGATGCAGTTCACTCCTCGATGGGGATGCACTCCCCGGGGCACTCCTCGGCCACCTCACCCACGGCATCCTCGTAACCGCCCGGGGATCTCCAGTATCCGCTCGGCCGCCTCGGCCCGCAGGATGTCGCGGTGCCAGTCGATGAGCCAGCCCAGCTCTTCCTTCTTGGCGGAGAGTCGACGTCGGTGGAGAAGCCGTAGGCGTACTCCCGGCCGGCCAGCTCGGCCAGCTCCGCCCGGGCCGCGCTCACGCCGTAATCCCGGCGGACCTGCCGATCCGCACCCGCCACACCGTCGGGCCCGCCTCGAGCACGTCCCAGGTGAAGTCACCCTGGTGCTCGGCCTCGAACTGGTAGCGCAGGGGCTTGGGGTCGTGGTCGTTGACGAGAACGAAGGCCGTGCCAGCGCCGAGGGCGCCGTAGGTGGCGAAGATCTTCTCGTGGCGCTGGGCCGGGGCGAGCGCCCTCACGTCGAGCACCGCATCTGTGCCGCTCCCCGCTGCCGCTGACGGGCCCGACGCTGACGGGCTCGGCGACATGGGTCCGGCCGACAGCGCCACCGGCTCCGCCGTGACCGAGCGCACCAGCCGGTGCAGCGCGGCAGTGACACGCACCGCGAGCTCGGGTCGTGGCACCCGCACCGCGGCCCAGGCCTCGGCCGCCAGCCTGCAGGCGGCGTCACCCCGCCCAGCATCGGCGAGCTGGCCGGCCGCGCCGAGCAGCAGGCGTAGCAGGGTCGCCTCGGCGTCGGAGGTCCCCCGGTCCTCGGCCACCGACGTCTCGTCCTGCGCCGCCTCGGTGAGGCGGTGCATCTGGATGAGCAGACCGGGCAGGTCGACCCCGGTGTCGGCGGCCAAGGGGGGAAGGACCAGCTCGTTCTCCTTGGCAACGTGCGTGGCGAAGAGCGCGCCGATCGCCCCGGCCTCGGCTGCTGCCGCGGTCCCTGCGGAAGCCGTCGCGAGCCGCTCCACCAACGAGGCGAGCTCCCGGTGCTCGTCGATCATCCCGGCCACCGTCCCGGCGAGGTCCTCCTTGGCGGCTGCCGCCTGGTAGAGCGTCCGCTCCTCGGCCATGGCATGAGGCAGGACCTCCTTCGCCAGGTAGGCGACGAGCTCGGCAGCCGCCGCTTCGTAGTGGTCTTGGCCGCCGGCCACGGTGCGGAGGGCGGCGACGCGGCGTGCAACCCCCTCGGCGAGCGCCGCGTGGTGGGCCAGCATCGCCTCGAAGGCTCCGCTGCTGGCACCGATGCCGCTATTGGCGCCGCTGCCGATGTCGCTGCCGGTGATCGTCATGGGTGCACTCCTCCTGCTCGAAGCAGCTCTTGAGCTCACTGTATCTCTAGAACTCACTAGAGTAAACGGGTAATCTGGTCGGGCTCCAGCTACGGCAAACGATGGCAAGGTCGGCAGTGAGGTGCATCCGCTGCGGGCCGACCCCGACGGCGGTGGCATCCTGATGTGCATGCCGACCCAGCACCGACACCCGTTGACGCTTCGGGATCAGCCCCCGGGGTAGGACGTGCAGATCACCCCTACCGTCGCCGTCGTCGGCGCCGGACCGGCTGGGATCGCCGCCGCCCGGCGACTCCGGGAGTCGGGTGGCGTCCACGTCGGCCTTGTCGTCACCGATGCCCGATGCGAGTACCTTCCGGGCACGCTCGCCGTCGCGACAGGCGACGCGCCCGCATCCGAGTTCCGCACCAGGATCGACCTGGAGGGCATCGAGGTCATCCCCGCCCGGGCAGAGGCAATCGAGCCAGGTGTGCTTCGCATAGACGGATCTCGGCTTCGTGCCCGAGCCATCATCGCCGCCCCCGGGCTGGCCCTCGACCGCGTCGGTGACGGCTCGACCGTCGGGTTCTGGGACCCCACCGGGGCCGAGATGGCGGCACCGAGGATCCGTGCCGTCGAGCGGGGCGTCATCGACGTGGTGATCTCGTCCCTGCCGTACCGCTGCCCACCGGCACCCTACGGCCTGGCCATGCGCCTCGCCCGACGGTCTCGCCGGCTCGGGCACCCGGTCCAGGTCCGCTTGTTCACGCCCGAGGAGCAGCCGCTGGCAGCACTCGGGCACGCCCTCGGCAACGCCCTGCTCACCAGCTGCGCAGACGCTGGGGTCGAGGTCCACCTCGGCGCCCGGTCCGACCCCCACGCTGAGGGCGAGGGCGGCCAGGGGGCCGGCGCCAGAGCTGGCGTCGAAGCGGAGCTGACGATCGTGGTCCCCCGGCATCGTGCGAGTCCCCTGCTGGCCGACCTGGCTCGCGGGGACGGCCCGCTCGTCCCAGTCGACGGCCGCTTCGCCACCGAGATGCCCGGCGTCTTCGTGGTCGGCGACGCAGCCAGCAGCCCCTACCCGAGGGCAGCCGAACCCGCTGTGTGGTCGGGGACGGTCGCCGCAGCCGCAGTGAGCTCCGAGGTCGGCCTCGACGGCACCCCGCCCGCGGCAACGCCCTCAGCGGACTGCTTCGTCGACCACGGCGACGGGACGTACGGTCGCATCCAGGTCGCCTATCCCGACGGGCCACCGCCAGTCGGGCGGCCTTCCGTGACCGTCGCCCCGCCAGCGTCGCCGCTGGCGACGGACTTCGAGGCCGCCCACCGTCGATGGCAGGCACTGCGCACCGACGCCGTGGCGCCGTGAACGAGCATCCCTGCCACCACGAGCACCATCGGGGCCGAGGTTGCACGGAATCGCGTCACTCGTATATATATTTGACCCTAGAGAAACCAAGTCAACTGAGCGATGCAGGCGGAGAGAGATGCAGGCGGAGAGACGATGCAGGTGGAAAAACGGGTTGCACACGCGGCGGCGTGTTGCCACCCGGGACTCGGATGACCTGGACCACCGGACCCGCCGCCGGGGGAAGGACGCCGCCCACGTGGAGGCACTCCTCGGCGACCTTCCGGTACCTCCAGCCCGGGGAACAGTCACCCGAACCCGGTCGTCCCCGACGGGTCGATCGGCTTTCGTCGGGGTGAGGAGGCAACGACCGCTGGAACCCCTGCTCGTGTTGCTCGGGATCTGGCGGACCGGCGAGATGTGAATGAGACCGATCGCATTCTTCCGAAGGAAAGGTGACCCCCACCCGGCTCCCGCGGAGCTGTGACGCCGCGGGCCCTCGACGGCAAGCGGATCGCCTGGCGCGCCGCCAGGACGTCCACACCCGATGCCAGCTCAGGTGACGATGGTGACGCAGCAGCGGCCGGGCTCGGGATCGAGGCGGGCCGCACCGGGGTCCAGCCCCGCCCCTTCGACGACGCCGGAGAGCAGCTGGTGGTTCATGCGGCACACGAGGTCACGGTGCTGCTCCGCCAGGGCGTGGAACGGGCAGTTGACCATGGTTATCACGCCGCCGGCCAGCTCGGGCTCGTAGCCGTGGCGGCTGAGCACGTCGACCAACCGCTCGGCCAGGGACGTCCCGGGCCCGGCGGCGGCATCGCTCGACGTTGGGCGCAGCTCGCCACCGACGTCGTGGCCGTGCGCCCGGGCGACCTCGGCGAGAACGCCCTCGACGTGGGCGCCTGCTTCGCTTGCCCGCTCGACCGCTCCGGCAAGGATCTCCGCAGCGAGATCGTAGCGGCGCTCGGGGACGCTGACAGCGATCTCGCCCGCCGCCCGGCGGTACCACTTGGCCGGTCGGCCCGCGCCCGGCCCGGCGCGCCCGGGCGGGCGACGGTAGGCGACGTCGAGCAGCCCGGCGGCCACCAGCTTGTCGAGATGGAAGGCGGCGACCGTGCGGGCCACGCCGAGGGCGGAGGCGACACCGTCACGGCTCACCTCACCACGTCCAGCGATCAGCTCGTAGGCGCGCCGGCGCAGCGGCTCGTTGAGCATCGCCAGCGCGGACAGCGGTTCGGTCCCTTGTCGCACGGCTACCATTCTAAAGCTGATCTGAGTTGACGAAACACTCGCTTCTTTCCCTCTAGGATGCACCTGATGACCACGTGGAAACGACCGGATGACGAGAGCATGACGTCGTCCTGCGAGGCGGGCCACGACGCGCAACCTCGGCTTCGTTCCCAACGCAGGCAGACATCGCCGCCATGCACGCCGGCGGGCCTGCGGGTCGGGAGATCGACCTGCACAGGGCCGCCCACGCCGTCTCGGAGCTGCTCGACGCGCTTGGCGTCGTGGCCCGCTCGACCCCCTTCTCCTCGCTGCGCGAGCACCACCTCCTGCCTCTCGCCGGCGTCGCCCTCGAAGCAGAGCACGCCTGCATGTCTCTCTGCGGTGTGCGCGCCGCTGGCTCGATGACCGTCACCTCGGCGCTCGTCGGGATCGTGCGCGGCGACGAGCGGACCCGGGCCGAGCTCTTCTCCCTCGTCGGGTGCCGCCCGTGACCCCCGCCGTGCCCGGCGGCCCTCACCGCTTCTCCCACCGAGACTTCTCCGCCGAGGCGCTCGCATCCGCCAAGCAGTCCGCCACGGTGTCGGTGTGCCTGCCCGCCCGCGACGAGGCGACCACGATCGGCCGCATCGTCGGGACCATCCGGGAGGACCTCGTGGAGAGGGTCCACCTCGTCGACGAGGTCCTCGTCGCTGACGACCGCTCCGCCGACGCGACGGCTGCGGCGGCGGCCGGCGCCGGCGCGGCCGTCGTCCCCGTCGCGGCGACCGCTGGCTCGCAGTGGGGCAAGGGTGCGGCCATGGCGACAGCGCTGGCGGGGAGCAGCGGGGACCTCGTGGTGTTCTTGGACGCCGATGTCGAGGGCTTCTCGTCACATTTCGTCGTCGGCCTGCTCGGGCCGCTGCTCCTCGAGCGCAACATCGGCTTCGTGAAAGCCACCTACCAGCGCCCGCTCGCTGGTGTGCGGGGCGAAGGGGGTCGGGTCACCGAGCTCACGGCCAAGCCGCTGCTGGCCCTGCTCCGCCCGGACCTCGCCTGCTTCGCCCAGCCGCTCGCCGGCGAGATCGCCGCCCGCCGCTCGGTGCTCGGTGGCCTGTCGCTGCCCCCGGACTACGGCGTCGACATCGCGCTGTTGATCGACGTGGCAGGACGCATCGGGCTCGGCGCCATGGCAGAGGTGGATCTCGGCGAGCGCCGCCACCGCAACCGGCCCCTGTCCGAGCTGACACCGCAGGCTCGCTCGGTGGCTCAGGCCATCCTGGAGCGCTCCGGCCTCGGCACCGGCGCGCTCGGCCAGCAAGGCGCGACGGTCCACGCCACCGGGTTCCAGACGGCCCGAGCGGGTTGAACAAGAGAAGAGGAAACGATCCCGCAATCCACAAAGACCTTCGTGATCGTGGGCGCGAGCCTTGCCGGCGCCAAGGCGACCGAGACCCTCCGGGCCAAGGGTTTCGACGGCCGGGTCGTGCAACGTCATCCTGTGAGCTTGCCGACCGGATGAGGTTCAACGACGCGCCTCCGCCAGCGGGCCCTGACGCCGGAGGGTGAGACGGCACCCGGCCCGGCGTGGGTCCTTGGCCACGAGCCCCTCGACGTGCAGCCCGCCGAGGCCCTCGGCCAAGCCTTCAGCCAAGCCGAGGTGCAGCTGGAGGCACACCGTGTCGGGATCCGGTCCAGCGACGTCAACGAACGGGCATCGTCCGAGCACGAGCTCGACCGTGCGGCCCCGCTCGACCCGGACAGGCCTGAACCCCCGCCGTTCGATCTCGGCTTCCAGGAGATCGACGGGCTCCCCGCTGCCGGCCAGCTCGGCCCCCCGGCGGTGCCCCTCCTGGCGCCCGACCTGGCGCGGCTCGAGGCGGCGGCGCACCGCGTCGGAGAGCAGGCTCGCCAGCCAGGCGTAGGCGCCGGGGGTGCCCCAGCGCCCGGCCGCCTCGGGCGCCAGCCGGTAGAGCAGGCGCGGCCGCCCCGGCCGGGAGCGCTCCTCAACCTCCTCGACGACCAGGCCGGCTTCCTTCAACACCGCCAGGTGCTGGCGCACCGCGTTGTGGTTGAGCCGGACGAAGTCGGTCAGCTCCGCCACGCCAACGGGCCCAGGAGCGTCGGCGACGTAACGGAACAGTCGGTGACGGGTGGGGTCACCGAGCGCCCGGGCCTCTCGCTGCAGCTCTTCTTCCACCCTACGGCGCCTTCCGACAGGTGATGTTCTAGTCTACACCGGAACAATGACCGGCGGCCGTCATGCCTTGGAGAGCCGGAACGGCACCCGTAGGACGTTGACGTCGCAGTGCCGGCGCAGGGCGTTGGCGAGGATGATGCCACGCTGGTTCTGGAGGAGTTGGTGGCGCCACTTCTTCGGCTCCACCTCGGCGATGACCACAAGCACCTGGGGATGACCCTGGCGGTGCAGGACGTGGAGGTGGGCGAGCATGGGCTTGGTGACCGACCGGGTCCTCGAGCGGAGGATCGACAGCGGCACCCCGGGGTCCCAGCGGTCCCAGTCGGATCGGAGTGACGCTGCCCGTTCGTCGTCGAATTGCACGCTCACCGCCACCACCTCGTCGGCGAGCGAGAGGGCCGTCGTGATGGCGGCGGCGGTCATCTGCGATACGGCGGTGACAGCCACGACGGCGAGGCTCCTCTGCGGCGCGGGTGTGGGAGGCACCGTGCCGAGGCCGATCTCGGCGGCGACATCTCTGTAGTAGGCGGCGATGCGGGAGAAGAGCAGGATCAAGGCGGGGACGGCGATCACCACCACCCAGGCACCGGCGGTGAACTTGGTCACGACGAAGATGACCGTCGCCACCGCTGTCATCGCCGCACCGAGGCCATTCAGAGCGGCCCGGGCCCACCAGCCCCCCGGCCGGTCGTGGCGCCAGTGACGCACGAGCCCGGTCTGGGAGAGGGTGAAGCCGGTGAACACCCCGATCGCGAAGAGCGGTATGAGGGCGTTGGTGTTGGCGTCCACGGCGACGAGCAGCGCCCCGGCCAGCACTGCCAGCGCCACGACGCCGTAGCGGTAGACGGGGCGATCCCCGCGCAGGCCGAACACGTGGGGAAGCAGGTGGTCCCGGGCGAGCAGGCTGGCGAGCACCGGCAGGCCCCCGAAGGAGGTGTTGGCGGCGATGGCCAGGATGGCCGTGGTCGACAGGTCGACCACGTAGTAGATCGCCCCCCGCCCCACCGATGCCCCGGTGATCTGGCTGAGGACCGTCTGGGAGACCTCCGGGGCGATGTGGAAGCGGACGGTGAGGACCGACAACCCGAGCAGCATCGTGCCGAGGATCCCGCCGAGGAGCACCTCGGTGCGCATCGCCCGGCGCACCTTGGGCGCACGGAAGATGGGCACGTCGTTGGCGATGGCCTCCACCCCGGTGAGGGCGCTACAGCCGGCGGCGAACGCCTTCAAGATGAGCAGCACGCCGACAGCAGCAGCTGCGGTGGGCACCGCAACGTGGAGCCCCGCCCCCGGCACCGGCCTGGAGCGGAGCAAGCCGGCCACTATCACGACGTAGATCCCGACGATGAACACCACCGTCGGCAACAGCAGCGCCCGGGCGCTCGTCGCCAAGCCCCGCAGGTTGAGGGCGGTGAGCACAGCCAGCACGGCGAGCGAGATGGGGAGGCTGTCGGGGGCGAGCCCCGGGAAGGCGGACACCAAAGCGGCGACGCCGGCGGCGATCGACACCGCCACGGTGAGCACGTAGTCGACGATGAGCGACGCCCCCGCCAGAAGGCTGACCCGGCGGCCGAGATTGGCCTTGGACACGGCGTAGCAGCCGCCCCCGTCGGGGTACGCCTGGATCACCTGGCGATAGGAGAACACCAGGATCACGAGCAGCACCACGATGGCGACGGTGATCGGCTCGATCTTCGCCAGCGCCCCCGCACCGGCGGTCGCCAGCACCACCAGCATCGCCTCGGGCCCGTAAGCCACCGAGCTGATCGCATCCAGAGAAAGGGCGGGGATGCCCTCGAGGCTCGTTATCTCCTCGGCGTGCTCGGCTTCGGTGCCGGCGCCCTCCCAGCCCACAACCCCGCCGTCTCCGCCCGCCCTCGCACCACTCGATCGGTTCGCGCGCTTCATCGGCTCCCCGCCATCCGGCCCATTGGGGCAGTTCAAGGACCCGCGATCTTCGCAGAACCTGGTCGGGGTCTCCTGCCGGGCCGTTGCGGTTGCCGTACACCCGGCCCTCCAGGTGCCATTCCGGCTGGTCCGGCTCCTGGTAGGCTGGTCCCGATGCCACCGGGTTGTTCCCGGTGGTGGCTGGCAAGAGTGAAGCCGGCCGGGCCACGAGACGCAATCGAGTCGGCCATCCCCCCTGGACCGACTGGAGTCCCTTGAGCACATCCGTCCCTATCATGGCGCCCGTCCGCTTCTCGGACCTCGGCGTTCCCCGAACCCTGGCGTCGGCCCTCGAGCAGCAAGGGATCTTCTCTGCGTTCCCGATCCAAGCCGCCACCCTGCCCGACTGCATTGCCGGCCGCGACGTGTGCGGCAAGGCCCCTACCGGCGCAGGCAAGACGCTGGCGTTCGGGTTGGCGATCCTCTCCCGCCTGACTGCCAGCCCTCGCGCCGAACGGCAGGGTCGCCGGCATCCGACCGCGCTCGTCCTCGTCCCCACCCGTGAGCTCGCAGCCCAGATCGAAGAGGTGATGGCCCCGCTAGCCGGAGTCGCCGGCGCCAGGGTGGTATCGATCTACGGAGGCGTCGGGTACGCCAAGCAGCTGCACCTACTGCGCGGCGGCGTCGACGTGCTCATCGCCTGCCCTGGCCGACTGACTGACTTGGTCGAACGAGGCTCGGTCGACCTGTCGCGTGTGGACATGGTGGTCATCGACGAGGCGGACCGGATGGCCGACATGGGCTTCCTACCCGTGGTGCGCCGCCTGGTCGACAAGACAAGCGAATCGCGCCAGACCCTCCTCTTCTCCGCCACGTTGGACGGCCCGGTCGACAAGCTGATCCGCGACTACCAGCACGACCCGGTCCACCACGACGTGGTGCCCACCGATACCCATCAGGGAGACGTCTCCCACCACTTCTGGCGCGTCGAGCCCCACGATCGCGTCGCCGTGACGACCCAGGCAGTGACCGCTGGCGGCCCGGCGATGGTCTTCTGCCGCACCAAGCGCGGCGCCGACCGCCTCTCGGACCGCCTCGCCCGCTCGGGCTTGGCGTCAGCGGCCATCCACGGGGATCGCAGCCAGAGCCAGCGCGAACGGGCCCTGGCTGCCTTTCGTGCGGGCCGTCTCGATGTGCTCGTCGCCACCGATGTGGCGGCACGCGGGATCCACGTCGATGCGGTGCCGCTCGTGGTCCACTTCGATCCAGCTTCGGATGCCACCGACTATGTCCACCGATCCGGCCGCACCGGCCGAGCTGGCGCCGACGGCACCGTCGTGTCACTCATCGGTCGCGACCACCTGGCCGCGACCGCGCTCATGCAGCGAAGGCTGGGGCTCTCGAGCGGGGTCTCCTCGCCCGACGTCCCCTCCCTCACCAGCGTCGGAGCCGGGCGCCACTCCCGCCCGGGTCCCCGTCAGGCCAAGGCGGCCACGGCCGGCGGCGTGGACCCGAAGCGCACGCAGGGCACATCCGGTGCCCGGACCGCTGGGCCGGACCGTCCCCCTCGACGCCGGGGACGGCGCCGGTGAAGGCAGGGTGGCACCCTGGTGTCGTCACAACACGGTGGCTTGGTGCGCGCTTGTTGGTTCGGCTCGGCCCCGACGGCTCCGTACAAGCGGGCGTAGATGTCGCGGTGGCGGTCGGACGCGAGCTGCCGCTAGAGACCGCTAACTCGGATTATTGAAGGCGAAGATGAATGGCTTGTTGCAGTCACCGTTGTCCGTGCCAATGGTGATTCCAAGATTCTCTGCCCGGTCCGTAATGACGATGCCCAGCGATCCGATCGCGTCGAACTCGTGTGGAACGTTATCGTACCGGAATCTCCGATGTGCCTTACGAAGCACAGCGGCCCACGAGCGTTCCAAGCTCTGGCAGGACCGCGTACTGACGAACTGACGGTCAACCTCCCTAAAGGTCGTCGTGGTGAATCCGGGACCGTCTTGGGTACTCTGAACCTGTCGAACAAACGTCACCCCTGTAGGCACGGGTACAGCGGCGGCGTCAGCGGCCAACTCGGTGAACGTCCGAGCCTGACCGAAGATGCTGCAGCTCGTCAGGGAGAAACCGATCAACAGAAGCGGGATCACCCTGCGCACGGTTCGCCATGAGCGGATGCATTCGTGCCCTACACTCTTCCCGGCGAGGTATGTGCGACGGCGAGGGCTGACGACTTCTATCTCCTGCCGTAGAGCCGCCTGAGGAGGTGCGACTCCCGGGTCAGCACGAAGTAGAGGGCAGCCCCGATTGGACCGGCGAGCAGGATCACGAGAGTCCACAGCAGCCGCGATCCCACCTCGAAGTCGTCACCCCGGGTCAAGACCGAGATGAGGGCCATGACCCAGACCAGCCCCGCGACCAGGAAAACGGCGACCAGCACGACGACGACGCCAGTCACCACTTCCGCTCCGTTTCCCCGATGTTGCGCTGCCGGTGCCAGCCTACCACGAGCCAGCCGCGGGATCCTGGTCACCTCTCGACGCGCCCGCCCGAGCAACCCGGCTGCTCCGACTTCGACATCGGCCCAGCCCCCTCAATCCGGCAGCTCCCCCAATCCGGCAGCTCCCCCAAGACGTAGATGAACCGATGACCGCACGGATGCGTACGGCGGTGTCGACCGTCGGGGCGCTGTTGATCGCGGCGAGCGGCGCCATCCACCTCCACGAGTGGCTGGCAGGATACCGGTCCCTGCCGACGATAGGTCCCTTGTTCCTCGCCCAGGCGGTGACGTCTTTCGTGCTCGCCGCCGCCGTGTTCGCCTCGCGGCGGCGACTGGTGATGGCTGGCGCTGCGCTGTTCCTCCTCGGCACTGCTGCCGGGTACCTCGTGGACGTCGAGGTTGGGTTGTTCGGCTTCCAAGACACGCTCGCCAACAGCTGGGGGCAGGCGTCCCTGGTCGTGGAGGGATGGGGTGCCCTGATGCTGGCCGTCGGAGTGGTCGGCCGGTCGTCCACGCGTCCCCGATCACGCCGCTGGCATCTTCACGCTGCTGGCACCTCACGGCATCAGCGCTGACCCGGCTACGGTCGCGGCGAGAAGCGGCGCAACCAGGCCATCCCGGCGGCGCCGACGACGAAGGCGGCGAGGGGGCTCGCACACCACCAGTGCTCCGCAAAGGCGCCGAGACCGTGGCCGCTCATCCTCCCAGCCCAGAACAAGCCGAGCACCACGAGCGCGGCGCCGAGAGCGATGCCGGCACGCCTCATGTGTGGAACAGCACCGCCGGTCGGAGCGGGCTCAACCATGGGCGAGCGCGACCCGACGCACCACCCACTCCACCAGCTCCTGCAGCGACCTCAGGTGGCCGGCCCCGTTGGTTAGTCCGTCGAACTAGTTCGTGGTGTCTTCGCGCCCTTCCTCACTCAGCGTGCTCGGCGGTTGACCTGCCCGACGGAACTTTGGAAGCGCGTTGTCGCTGGGCACCGACAAGCTTCCAAGGTTCGCGGCCGAGGACCGGCGACGACCGCTGCGGGTGGTGGCGACGCCGGGGTGGCGACGCCGGGGTGGCGACGCCGGGGTGGCGACGCCGGGGCGCAGCACCCGACCCAGCTCCCGGACGCCCCCCACCTTCCCGCCGGCCGCGTGCAGGTTCACGACCAGTGCTCGAAGGGCTCGTCGATGCTCTCGCCGGCGAGCAGCTCGGGAAGGAGCTCGGGCAGCCGCCCGGGGTAGAAGCGCTCCGCCGTTGTGGCTACCTGATCGACCGGCAGCCACGTCCACGACAGGTAGTCCTCCGTCTCGTGGCGTAGCTGGTTGCTCACGTCGACGGCCGGCTGGGACCCAGCCAGGCGCACCACGGCGACGACTTCGTGCTGGACCCGCCGGGTGCCGCGGTAGCGGAAGGTGGACGTCCGCCGCCACGCCGGCGGGCCGATCGACGCCGGCATGATGCGCAGGCCGGTCTCCTCCCACAGCTCGCGGGTGGCTGCCTCCCGGTACGTCTCCCCTGGCTCTATGCCACCGCCGGGTAGCTCCCACCACTCCCCGATCTCCGGGTAGGTGATCTCCCGAGCCCGGAAGAGGAGGAGCCGGTCGCCGGCGTCGAGCACGGCGAGGCGCACCGCGTCGCGCTCGACGACCGGCAGGTCGTCAGGCAGTTGCATCCTCCCAGCATCGTCGCCGCCGGCGGGTCGTTGCCAAAGCGTTGCCAAAGCGATGCCGAAGCGATACCGCGCGGCCCTGGACTCAGCAGATGCGTGGCAAGGGGTCCCCGACGAGCATGTCGACGATGCGCGTGCCGCCGAGGCGGGTGACGAGCACGACGATGCCGGGCGGCTCGGCAGCGATCCGGCCGATGGCCATCGCGTCGCGGCCGGTGGGATGGGCCCGGAGCGCGGCGAGGGCGGCGCCGGCCTCATCCGAGGAGACGACGGCGACGAGCTTGCCCTCGTTGGCGACGTAGAGGGGGTCGATGCCGAGCAGCTCGCAGGCGGCGGCCACCGCCGGCCGCACAGGCAGGGCCGCCTCGTCCAGCACCACGGTGAGCTTCGATGCCCTGGCCAGCTCGTTGCACACGGTGCCGACGCCGCCGCGGGTCGGGTCCCGCAACCACCGGGTGGAGGGGGCGGCAGCGAGGAGCGACTCGACGAGCCCGGTCAGCGGCGCGGTGTCGGAGGCCACGTCCGCCTCGAGAGCGAGGTCACCGCGCGCCAGCATGACAGCGGTGCCGTGGTCACCGATGGTGCCCGAGCAGAGCACCACGTCGCCCTCCCGGACGAGCGAGGGGTCGAGGCACCGGCCGGCGGGCACCATGCCGACGCCGGCGGTCGTCACGTACAGGCCGTCGGCGGCGCCGTGGTCGACGACCTTCGTGTCGCCGGTCGCGATGGCCACGCCGGCACCGGCTGCAGCGCCCGCCATATCGGCGACCACCTCGCGGAGGGAGTCGATGGGGAATCCCTCCTCGAGCACGAAGGCCGCCGAGAGCGCCAGCGGGCGGGCACCGAGCATGGCGAGGTCGTTGACGGTGCCGTGCACGGCAAGATGGCCGATCGAGCCGCCCGGGAACCGCAGTGGCTTGACGACGAACGAGTCGGTGCTCATCGCCATCCGCTCCCCCGACGGCAGCTCGAGGACGGCGGCGTCGCCGTGGGCGTCGAGGGCGTCGTTGGAGAAGGCGGGGAAGAAGACGGCGTCGAGGAGGGCAGCGGACGCCTTGCCGCCGGCGCCGTGGGCGAGGGTGACGCGCTCGTCGCGGAGCCGGGGGCGCCGGCGGCGGAACGCCTCGATCCGCTCGAAGACCTCCTGGCCGGTGGTGGTCACGGCAGTGCCTCCTGCACGACGGACCACAGGCGCAGCATCAGCGCGTCCTGGGCCTCTTGGATGCGATGGACGCTCTGCGAGCGCACGACGAGGCAGTGGTCGACGGCACCGAGCATGGCACCGCCCTCGTAGCCGGCGAGCCCCACGGTGAGCATGCCCCGCCGCGCCGCCTCCTCGAAGGCCCGGAGGACGTTGGAGGACCCGCCGCTGGTCGAGAAACCGACGGCGACGTCCACGTCCCGGCCGTGGGCGATGAGCTGGCGGGAGAACACGACGTCGAATCCGATGTCGTTGGCGAGGGCGGTGAGCACCGCCCGGTTGTCGACGAGCGACAGCGCCGGTAGGGGTCGGCCCGACGGAGGGTCGCTGAAGAGGGCGACGGCACTGTCGGCGTCTGTCGAGCTGCCGCCGTTGCCGAAGGCCAGGAGCCGGCCTCCCCTCCCGAAGCGGTCGGCCATGGCCCGGCCGGCGGCGAGGAGCTCGGCGGCGCAGCGCCCGAGGGTCTCGACCCGGACGGCCTCGCTCTCGGCGATCTTGGAGAGCGCCGAGCGCGCCAGGTCGGCCAGCAACGCCTCGGCGTCGCGCTCCTCGGACTCGATGAACGGGTACAGGAACCCGGTCGGCTCGGCGGTCATGGCACCGTGGCGACGGCCACGCCGGCGTGGACGAGCACGAGGTCGCCGGCGGCGGCCCCCTCGACGAGGCTGACGTCGACGGTCTCCGTCCGGCCGGCGGCAAGGACCTCGGCCCGCCCGCTCGTGTCGACGGCCCGGATCTCGGCGACGGTCCCCTGGTCGGCGCACGTGATGCACGTCGGGCCGTCGCAGGGGGCCTCCGGCGTCAACAGCCCCGGGTGCTCGAAGACGACGTGGGTCAGCTCCCACAGCAGGTGGTACAGGAGGACGACGTCACCGGAACGGGCGGCGATGTCGGGAGCGGGGGTGTCGTGCCAGACGACGTGTTCGGCGAGGCCGGCGGGGGGAGGCGAGCCGGCGCCGAGCCAGACCCGGGTCAGGCCCCACGCCTCCGCCCGGCGCAGGAGGCCGAGCGAGTCGGCGGCGGTGCCTACCACAACGAGGGCGTCACCCGGGCGGGCGACGAGACGGACCGCTCCGACGATGTCGGCGCCCTCGACGTGGAAGGCGGGCAGCGCCCGCTTGCCGACGACGACGGGGTGGACGAACTCGACGGCGACATGGCGCCCGTGGGTCGGCCACGGCTCGGCGACGCACCAGAGGGTGGCGCCGGCGGCGAAGCGGCGGGCCAGGCCGAGGGCGGCCGCTGCGAGGGCGTCGGGGTCGGTCGGCGGGGCGGCCGCTGCGAGGGTGTCGGGGTCCGTCATCGAGGGAACCCCACGGTGGCGGCGATCGCAAGCTGGCCGAGGGCGAGGCCGCCGTCGTTGGGAGGGACGACACGATGGGTGAGCACGACGAACCCGGCGGCCTCGAGGAGCTGGCGGGTGATGCCGGCGAGGAGCACGTTCTGCCAGACGCCGCCGCTCAACGCCACCCGGTGCAGGCCGGTGGCGGACCGTACGCCCACCGCCTGCTCCACGACGAGCACGGCGACAGCGTGGTGGAAGCCGAGCGCGATGCGCGCCGGAGCCACCCCGGCCCGGAGGTCGGCGACCGCAGCCCGGAGCACCGGCGCCGGGTCCATGCCGTCGAAGGCGTACCTCCGGGGCGTCCCGCCGGCGGCCGCTTCGAGCTCGATGGCCGCCTGCGCCTCGTAGGACACGGTGTGGCGCAGGTCGAGCAGCGAGCTGACGGCGTCGAAGAGGCGGCCCATGCTCGAGGTGGGCACGCAGTAAAGGCCGCGCTCGAGCTGCCGGCGGAGGACGGCGAGCTCCTCGGCGGAGGTGGCGACGACGGGGGCGAGGTCAGCGTCCCAGGGGATGCCGGCGGCCCACATGTGGGCGAGGGCGGCGCGTGCCGGCCGGCGGATAGTCGCGTCCCCGCCGGGCAAGGGCACGTACCGCAGGTGGTCGACCCGGTCGAAGCCGTCGTAGCCGGCGACGAGGATCTCCCCGCCCCAGATGGCACCGTCGGCGCCGTAGCCCGTCCCGTCGAAGGCGACGCCGATCACCCGCTCCCCCACCGGGACGGCGTGCTCCACCATCACCGAGGCGATGTGGGCGTGGTGGTGCTGCACGAGCAGCACCGGGGCGTTGCGGGCCTCGGCCCAGCGGCGGGTCTGGTAGCCGGGGTGGGCATCGCAGGCCACCGCCGGCGCTTCGACGGCGTACAAGTCGCAGAGGTGGCGCACCGCCAGGTCGAGGGCACGCAGGGTCTCGACGCTGCCCATGTCGCCCAGGTGCTGGCTCATCCACGCGTCGCCGCCGGCGCCGAGGCAGCAGGCGTTCTTGAGCTCGCCGCCGGCGGCGATGATGGGGGGGCCGGCAGAGCCGGTGGCACCAGCAAAGTCAGTGGAGCCGGCAGGGCCAGGGGAGGCAGCAGAGCCGGGGGATGCAAGGGAGGCAGCAGAGCCAGGGGAGGCAGGGGAGCCAGGGGAGGCAGGGGAGGTGGGGAGGCTGACGGGCAGGGGGGCGTAGCCCCGGGAGCGCCGGATCGGCAGCTCCTCGCCGGCCTCGATCCGGACGACGGAGTCGTCGCAGGGCACGTGGATCGGGCGGTCGTGGACGAGCCAGCCGTCGGCGATGCCAGCGAGGCGCCGGCGGGCGTCGCCGTCGTCGAAGCAGATCGGCTCGTCGCTGCGGTTGCCGCTCGTCATCACCAGCGGACCGCTCGAGGCGAGCAGCAGGTGGTGCAACGGCGTGTAGGGCAGCGCCACGCCGAGGTAGGGGTTGGACGGGGCGACCAGCGGCGACACCCCGGACAGGTGGGCGCGCAGCAGCACGATCGGCCGTTGCGGCCCGCTGAGCAGGCGTTGCTCGTCGGCGTCCACGGCGGCCAGCCTCCGGGCGGAGGCCACGTCGGCGACCATCACGGCGAAGGGCTTCTCCCCCCGCTGCTTGCGGGACCGGAGGCGGCCCACCGCGTCGGAGGAGGCGGCGTCGCAGGCCAGGTGGTACCCGCCCAGCCCCTTCACTGCGACGATCCCGCCGGCGGCGAGCAGCTCCAGGGCGGCCGCCAGGGCGGCGTCGGAGCCGGAGCCGGCAGCCGAGCCGGTGACGGCGCCGGCGTGGCCACCGGCGTCGGGAGACCCCCATGACAGGCGCGGCCCGCACGCCGGGCAGGCGACCGGCTGGGCATGGAAGCGGCGGTCGGCCGGGTCGTGGTACTCCCGGGAGCAGTCGGCGCACATGGCGAAGCCGGCCATCGTCGTGTTGGGGCGGTCGTAGGGCAGGCGGATCGTGATCGTGAAGCGCGGGCCGCAGCCGGTGCAGTTCACGAAGGGGTACCGGTACCGCCGGTCGGCGGGGTCCCACAGCTCCGCCAGGCAGGCGTCGCAGACGGCGATGTCGGGGGACACGTAGGTCCGGGGCCGCCCGGCGACCCGGCTGGCGGCGATCACGAAGCCGGCGCGGCCCGCCGCCGGCAGGTCGGCAGCCGCCACCCCCCGGATGTGGGCGAGCGGCGGGGCGTCCGCCACGAGCCGCGACGCGAAGCGGTCCAGCGCCTCGGCCGGCCCCTCCACCTCGACGAACACGCCGTCGGTGTCGTTGCCGACCTCACCGGCGAGGCCGAGCTCCCCCGCCAGGCGGGCGACGAACGGACGGAACCCGACGCCCTGCACGACCCCGCTCACCCGCAGGCGGCGGGCGGAGACGGCCGCCGTGGTCACCGCACGCGGAGGGCCACGGCCGCCTCGCGGTGCATGCGCCCGAAGTTGTAGTACGCAGCGCAGGCCCCCTCGGAGGAGACCATGCACGTACCTATGGGGGTCTCGGGGGTGCAGGCCGTGCCGAACACCTTGCACTCCCAGGGCTTGATCACGCCCTTCAGGACCTCGCCGCACTGGCAGGCCTTGGGGTCGGCGACGCGGACGCCGGGGATGGGGAAGCGCCGTTCGGCGTCGAGGTCGGCGAAGCGGGAGCGCAGCTGGAGGGCGCTCTGGGAGATGAACCCGAGGCCCCGCCACTCGAAGTGCGGTCGCAGCTCGAACACCTCGGCGAGCACCTGCAGCGCCCTGGGGTTGCCGTCCTCACGCACCACCCGCGCGTACTGGTTCTCGACCTGGCATCGGCCCTCCCGGATCTGGGCGAGCAGCATGCAGATCGCCTGCAGGATGTCGAGCGGCTCGAAGCCCGCGGTCACGAGCGGCTTGCCGTAGCGCTCGGGGACGAAGCGGTAGGGGCGCTGGCCGACCACCGTCGACACGTGGCCCGGGCCGAGGAAACCGTCGAGGCGGAGGTCGGGGGACTCGAGGATCGCCTTGATCGGCGGGACGATCGTGACGTGGTTGGAGAACACGCTGAAGTTGCTGATCCCCCGCGCCTCGGCCGACAGGACGGTGAGCGCCGTGGACGGCGCCGTCGTCTCGAAGCCGACGGCGAAGAACACGACCTGGCGGTCGGGGTGCTCGACGGCGATGCGCAGCGCGTCGAGCGGCGAGTACACGAAGCGGACGTCGGCGCCGTCGGCCTTGGCCGACAGGAGGTTGCCCCGGCTCCCCGGGACGCGCATCATGTCCCCGAAGGACGTGAAGATCACCCCGGGCTCCGACGCCACGGCGATGGCGTCGTCGACGCGCCCCATGGGGATCACGCACACCGGGCAGCCGGGGCCGTGCACGAGCTCGACGTTCTCGGGCAGGACGTGCTCTATCCCGTGCCGGTAGATGGTGTGGGTGTGCCCGCCGCAGACCTCCATGAACTTGAAGGCGTCGCCGCCGGCCAGCTCGGTGATGCGGCCGACCAGGGCGCGCGCCGCCGCCGGGTCGCGGTACTCGTCGACGAACCGCACGGCCTACGCGGCGCGGCGCAACTGGGCCACGGCCTGCCCCCGGCCGACCAGGTCGCGGGTGAGGGAGAAGCCGGCGGCGATCAGGTCGTGCACCTCCTCGGAGGTGCCGATCGTCCTCAGCGCCTCGACCAGCTCCCCCCAGCCCTCCTCCCCGGCGCGAGTACCCATGGCGTAGCCGACGACCACCCCGATGACGATCCCCATCTCAGCCTCCTGTCGTTGTCTCTCTTGCGATCCGTGATGCCCAGAACGCCTCCAGCTCGTCGCCGTAGGCCCGGCCCATGAGCTGGAGGGAGGCCAGGGCCAGCTCGGCCTCCTCCTCGTCGATCTTCGACAGGGCGAAGCCGACGTGGATCAGCACCCAGTCCCCTGGGCCGAGCGCTTCGTCCTCGAGCAGCCCGACGTTGACGACCCGGGTCACCCCGGAGACCTCCACGCGCGCCAGCTGGTCGTTGCCGGCGACCAGCTCGACCAGCTGACCGGGGATCCCGAGGCACATGACGACTCCTCAGCAGTAGGTGATGGACTCGAGGACGAGCTCGTCGCCGCCGACCAGCTCGACATCGCCCGACGAGCACGACGGGCAGGCCGGCGGGAGGTCGTCGGCCTCCCAGGTCGCCCCGCACGCCCCGCAGCGGGCGCGCACCGGGAGCAGGACCAGCTCGGCGGCGGCGCCAGCGGCGACGGTGCCCATGGCGGCCACGGTGAAGGACTGGGCGAACGCGTCGGGGTGGACGTGGTGCAGGCGCCCCACCCGGACCCGGACCGAGGCGACGGGCCGCCCGGCGGCGCGGCGTTGGACGGCGTCGACGACCGAGGTGCACAGGCCGAGCTCGTGCACCTAGACCTCCGCCACGGCGACGATGTCCACGGCGACGTCGACCTCGGGCTCGACTCGGAGCACGAGGATCCGGGGCGGCTCCATCCCCCACTCCCGGATGTCGAAGCGCGACCGGCCGGACAGCGACAGGGTGCGGTCGTCGACGGCCCGGATCGTCATGTCGTCGGTGTGCGGGCGCGCCACACCCCGGAACGTGACCGTGCCGCTCACCCTGTAGAGGCCGTCGCCGCCGGCCGGCTCGATCACGTCGAGCTCCCCGGAGATCGCCGGGTACCGGCGGGCGTCGAGGCGCCGGTGCATCTCCCGGTCCTCGAGGCGGTTGCCGGACTGCAGGCGGCTGACCGAGAGCGACAGGGTCCCGGCCGCCTTCGTCGCCGGGTCGACAGCGCCGTCGGCGCCGAAGTTGAGCTCGACGTGGCCCTCCAGGCCGCTCGTCTCCGAGTGGAACGGGTGTACGTTCGAGCGGGCGTCGATGCTGACTGTCGAACGCTCCGGGACGATCCGGTACCGGGTCAAACGGTTACATCTCCCGGATCTTCAGGTACCGCGCCAGGTCCGGTAGGGACCGCAGCGTCAGAGCCGTCAGCACGGCGAGCAGCAGGGCGAAGCCGAGGCGGACGATCATGGAAGTGCCTCCTTGTGGAGTTGCAGGATCTCGGCGGCGAGCTCGACGGCGAGGGCGGCGGCCGGCTCGACGGCAGCGGCAACGACCGGCGACAGGCCGATGCCGGGCTCGAGGGACGCCGGCTGGCAGCCGACGACGAGCACCCGCTCGAGGCAGTCGCCGAGTCGGGCCAGCGTGGTGAGGACCAGCTCGGGGGTCATGCGGTGGGCGTCGACGGGCGGGGCGTCGGCGCCGGGGGGCTCAGGTTCGATCACGCACACCGTCCCGGGCGGCTCGCCCATGGGCACCGCGTCGACGAGGACGAGCCCGTCGCAGCCGTCGAGCAGGTCGTAGGCGAGGTGCACGCCCCGGATGCCGTAGTCCCCGGCCCGCACGCCGGCCGGCAGGGTTCGGCCGGCGAGGGCTGCGGCCACGGCGACGCCGAAGCCGTCATCGCCGGCGAAGACGTTGCCGATGCCGGCGACGAGCACGCTCACTGCCGCGGCTCCAGCTCGTCGGGCCGGAAGTAGAGGTAGCGGCCCTGCCAGGCCAGCTCGGCGGTGGCGGGATCGGCATCGAGGCTGACGGCGACGTGGTCGGCACCGTCGACGTCGCGGAACACGCCGGCGACGGTGGCGTCCATGCCGGCGAGGAACAGGTCCTGGGCGTCGGCGCCGCGCGCCGGGCGCAGCCGGACGGGGGACCCGGCGCGCACCTCGACGCCGGCGACGACCACCGAGTCGGCCGACGGGTCGGCGGCAGCGTCGGCGTCGGGGTCCCACCAGGCGGGCGGGGAGGTCGGGGCGGGGCTGCGCAGCGCGCCGTGGAGGCGCTGCCAGGCCTCGGGCGTGAGGCTGTCGCAGCGGTCGACGATGGCGGCGGCGCGGGCGTCGGTGGCGCGGGCCTCGGCCTTCTCCTCGTCGGTGAGGGTGAGCACCCGCAGGGCGAGGAGCTCGTCGATCTCGGTGGAGTCGAAGAGGTCACCTGGGCTCTCGGGGGCAACCTGGGGATGGTCGCCAAGGATGATCGGCGCGGCGAGCACCACGTCGTCGGCCTCCCCCACCAGGGCGGGCCAGCAACCGTCACTCCGGCAGTCGTCGGTGTCGAGGACGGAGAGAAAGGCGCCGCCCTCGACCGCCAGCATCACATGGGCGCCGACGAGCGAGACGGCCAGGACCTCGTCGCGTCGCGCCGCTCCCGCCGGACATCCCGTCACGTTGGCCAGTGTCACCCTCACCCGGCCGCCCGGCTCCACCCTGGCCTCGAGGCGGCCCCGCACCGCCTCCCGGGTGCGGACGACGTCGCCGGCATTGTCGGTGTGCGCCGGCAGGGCGAAGCGGCGTTGACGACGGGAGCCGCGTGCGGGGTCGAGGCCCTCCACGACCAGGTCGACTGCCTGGGCGACGGCCTCGTCCCAATCGGCGGGGACTTTCGACGAGGAATGGCGGTGCTGCAGGTGCAGGAACCGGGCCCGCACCACCAGCCGGGACCCGCCCGTGATCCTGCACTCGGCCCGGATGGCCGACCGCTCGTTGTCGTCCGGGAACCCCGGCGGCACGAGGACGCCCCACTGCCAGCGTGCCTGGTTCTTGAGCGACGAGGCCCGGTAGGGGTAGAGCAGGTAGCCCTCGTAGAGCACGGCGTCGGCGATCGCCTCGGCGACCGCAAAGGGATCCGTCACGGCTCGGCCCCCTCGAGGAGGCGCTCGAGGGCCTGGTCCCACGTCGGCAGCGCCTGGCCGACCCGGTAGCGCTGCAGCCGGTCGAGGGTGTCTCGCCGCAGCCGGACCCAACCGCTGTTGGGGAAGTAGCGGTCCATCACCGCCCGCCACAGCGCGACGGGCAGGCGGTAGGCGGCCTCGACGTCCCAGGCCACGGGCTCGACGGAGAGGCCGCGGCTGAACACGGTCCCCGAGAAGAGGAGCCGCAACGGGATCTCACCGTCCTCCAGCGCGTGGAGGTACTTGGCGGCGGCGACCTCGAAGTCGTAGGTGAGCTCGAGCGGCAGGTCCAGCTCGCCGCTGCCCGTGAAGCCCGGCGCCGCCGTCGCGACGTGCGTCCAGACGAAGGGGCGCAGGGTGTCGCCCCACCGGGGCGTCTCGCCGAAGAGCTCGAGCAGGCGCTCCTCCTCCTCGCCGCCGTAGCACCGGCGCTGCGGCTCGATCATCACCTGGGCGCGCAGCACGAGGGCGTGCACGGTGACGGCGGGTGGGACCGTCGCCCGGGCCCGAAGGACGATCGTCGGCGCGGCGGCATGGAGCTCGGGGCGGGCGCCGAGGATCTCGACGGCGAGGTCGGTCATCCTGCCCGCTCCCGGACCCGGGAGAAGAAGCTGTCGAGGGCGGCGTGGGCCTCGGCGCCACCGTCGAAGCCCCGCCAGCAACGGCGCAGCTCGCCAACCAGCTCGTAGCACGCGTCGATCGGCACGATGAAGCACTCAGCGCCGGCGTCGCCGCCGACGCGGACGATCACCGCCTCCACGTCGGGACGCAACGTGGCGACGGCCGGGTCGGCGCCGGACACCTCCTCCCACGTGTCGAGGGCGAGCTCCGACTCGGTCGCCCCGGCGGGTCCCGGGTAGAAGGCGGCGACGCGCCCGAGGCCCGAGTTGAGGAAGAAGAAGGCGACGCCGACGGGGACCTGCAGCGCATCGAGCACCCCGGCCTGCTCGACCACCGGCAGGCGCTGGTAGCGGTCCGGGACGGCGCGGAAGCGAGCGCCGCCGGCGCCGCCGGCGTCGAAGAGCAGCCGGCAGCCGGCACACGAGCACAGCAGCGAACGGACCTGGAGGTCCACGAGGTGGCCGTGGGCGGCACCGATCGGCTCGCCGCAGAGGTCGCAGCGTTCGCCGTCGGTACCCTCCGGGGGGCGGGCAGGCACCGCGCGGGCGGCCCGTATCTGGCGCAGCACGGCGAGGGGCGCGTCGGTCACGACGGCACCAAGGGCACCAAGGGCACCAAGGGCACTGACGGCACCAAGGGTGCCGCTGCGGCCGGGCAGGCGGGCTTGTCCCCCAGCGCGACCGGCACGGACCGGCCGGGCTGGTCCACGTCGATGCGGGTCACCTCCGGTGCTGCGTCGAGTACCGCCTGCTCCACCGCCAGCTGCAGTGTGACCGCCGAGCTCGGGCAGCCGTCGCAGCTGCCGAGCAGCCGGAGGGCGACGGCGCCGGCCGCCGGGTCGAGGGCGACCAGCTCCACGCCGCCGCCGTGACCGGCCAGCATCGGGCGGACCCGACCGAGCGCCTCCTCGACGCGCTCGGACAGGCTGACCGGGTGCAGGTCGTGCACGAGCAGCACGCTGGCAACGAGGTCGTCGCCGGCCAGCTCCCGGGCCAGGTCGGGACCGACGAGCTCGACGACGCGCCCCAAGGCGGCACCGTAGAGGTCGGTCACGAGGCCGAGCAGCTCCTCCGCCCGGCGGCGGGCAGGAGGGTCCAGCCCACCGAGGAGGGCCTCGATCCGCTCGCCCGTGGAACGGAGGTCCACTCCGCCCACTCAGACGGCGAGGGTCGGGTCGGCCACGCCGGTCGGGGAGTGCAGCTTCTTCAGCACCTTGCCCTTGCCGAGGTACATGTGCACCCCGCACGGCAGGCACGGGTCGAAGCTTCGCACCGCCCGCATGATGTCGATCCCCTTGAAGTGGTCGCGGTCGTTCTCCTCGAAGATCGGCGTGTTCTGCACGGCGTCCTCGTAGGGGCCGGGCGTGCCGTAGCTGTCGCGGGGGTTGGCGTTCCACGGCGTCGGCGGGTACGGGTGGTAGTTGGCGATCTTCCCGCCCCGGATCACGAGGTGGTGCGACAGCACGCCCCTCACCGCCTCGGTGAACCCGGCGCCGATGGCCTCGTCGGGCACCTCGAACGGCTCCCACGTCTTGGTCCGCCCGGCCCGGACCTCGGCCAGCGCCTTCTCGACGAAGTCGAGGGCCGCGGCGGCCGCGTAGGCCTGGAAGTAGGTGCGGGCCCGGTCCCGTTCGATGGCGTTGGACCACTTTGGGATCCGCCACTCGAAGGTGACCTCCGGCCGCAGGGCGGTCTTGGGCAGGTGGATCTCCACGCTCGTCCCGGTGGCGTCGAGGTGGTCGGTGTGCACGAGGCCCGACAGCGCCGTCGACCACAGCCGGGCGATGGGGCCGCCGCCGGTGTCGAGGGCGAGGTAGTCGCTGCCGTCGTACCAGCGGGGTGACATCACCCAGCTGTACTTCTCGTCGAAGTCGCGCTTTTGGGGCTCGGGGTTGGTGTGCTGGTTCCACGGATGCCGGCGGTCGACGGGGTTGCCGAGCGGGTCGCGCTCCACGAACATCTCCTGGTCCTCCCAGTCCCCGTAGAACGAGTGGCCGAGGAGGATCCGGATCCCAAGGTTGATCTGCACCAGGTCGTTGGTGACGAGCTTGCCGTCGACCACGACGCCGGGCGTGACGCCCATCGCCCGGCCCCAGCGGGTCATGTCCTTGTAGTCGAAGTTGCACACCTCCGGGTCCTGGAAGGCGCCCCAGCAGCCGAGCAGCACCCGGCGGCGCCCCACCTCCTCGTAGCCGGGCAGGGCCTCGTAGAAGAAGTCGAACAGGTCGTCGTGCAGGGGGACGACGCGCTTCATGAACTCCACGTAGCGCATGAGGCGCGTGTAGTAGTCGGTGAACAGCTGGATCGTCGCCGTCGTCCCCACGCCGCCCGGGTAGAGGGTCGAGGGGTGGACGTGGCGGCCCTCCATCAGGCAGAACATCTCCCGGGTCCAGCGGCTCACCTGCAGGGCCTCGCGATAGAACTCGCCGGAGAACGGGTTGAGCGCCCGCATGATGTCGCCGATCGTCCTGTAGCCGTGGGCGGCGGCCTGTGGCGCCTCGGTGTGGTTGGCCCGCTCCAGCACCCCCGGGTTGGTCTCGGCGACCATCTTCTCGCAGAAGTCGACGCCCACCAGGTTCTCCTGGAAGATGTTGTGGTCGAACATGTACTCGGCGGCCTCGCCCAGGTTGACTATCTGCTCGCCGAGGGCAGGCGGGTGCACGCCGTAGGCCATGTTCTGGGCGTAGCAGGAGCACGTGGCGTGGTTGTCGCCGCAGATCCCGCAGATGCGGCTGGTGATGAAGTGGGCGTCGCGGGGGTCCTTGCCCTTCATGAAGATGCTGTAGCCCCGGAAGATCGACGACGTGCTGTGGCACTCGGCGACCCGGCCGGTCCCGAAGTCGATCTTGGTGTAGATGCCGAGGCTCCCCACGATCCGGGTGATCGGGTCCCAGGCCATCTCGACCAGGTTTCCGTTGCCTGCTCCGGCGCCGGGGCGCTCGTCGGTGGTCGTCATGTCGCCTACCTCCACGTTGCCTGGTGGCCGCTGCGCAGCTCGTTGCCTGGCACGCGCCACTTGGGCTCTTCGTCGACGGTCTTGCTGGTGATGCGGCGCAGGCCCCGAATGACACTGCCGTACGCACCGCTGGCGAGGGTCGAGACGCGCGCCCCGGGCGGCTCGTCCATAAAGGGCATGAACTTGTCGGGGAACCCCGGCATCGTGCAGCCGATGCAGATGCCTCCCACGTTGGGGCACCCCCCGACCCCGTTGACCCAGCCCCGCTTGGGGACGTTGCACTTCACCACCGGGCCCCAGCAGCCCAGCTTCACGATGCACTTGGGGGAGCCGTACTCCCTGGCGAAGTCGCCCTGCTCGTAGTAGCCGGCCCGGTCACAGCCCTCGTGGACCGTCGAGCCGAAGAGCCAGAGGGGCCGCAGAGAGTCGTCCAGGGGGATCATCGGTGCCTGCCCGGTCGCCTGGTAGAGCAGGTACAGGATCGTCTCCGACAGGTTGTCCGGGTGCGTCGGGCAGCCGGGAACGCAGACGATCGGGATGCCCGCCTTGGACTTCCAGCCCCAGCCGAGGTAGTCGGGCACGCCCATGGCGCCCGTCGGGTTGCCGGACATGGCGTGGATCCCGCCGTAGCAGGCGCAGGTGCCGGCGGCCAGGACGACCAGCGCCTTGGGGGCGAGGCGGTCGAGCCACTCGCTGGTGGTCATCGGCTGGTCGGTCTCGGGGTTGTTCCCGAAGCCGCACCAGTAGCCCTCCTTCTTGATCGCCTCGTTGGGGATGGACCCCTCGACGACGAGCACGAACGGGTCGAGCTCCCCGCGGTCCGCTTTGAAGAACCAGGAGAGGAAGTCGTCGGCGCCGCCGCTCGGGCCGCACTCGAAGTCGATGAGCGGCCAGTGCACGGCGATCTTCGGCAGCCCCGGCAGGGCGCCGAGGGCAATCTCCTCGATCGTCGGCTGCGTCGCGGTCGTGAGCGCGACCGAGTCGCCGTCGCAGCTCAGGCCGGCGTTGATCCAGAGGACGTGCACCACCGTCTCCTCCGGCGGCGCCTCGGTTGCCGTCACGGGCCCTCCCCCTCCCTGCTCGGTGTGGACCGCCCTCCCCGGACGGCTCCCTCCAGCATTCGTACGCCCCCGGACGGTAGAGCTCAATGAGTGTCTTTCACACCGTTGACACCCTTCGTGACCGCGAGTAGGAAGGTCGGCAACGCAAGGGGGGAACGGTCCTTGGCCACCATGTCGCGCTTCGAGCTGGCGCCGCCCCGGCGGTTCGTGCTGCCGGCCATCCTCCTGCTGCTCTCGGAGCGCCCCGGCCACGGCTACGACCTGGCCGGCCGGCTCGAGGCGCTCCACTTCGGCCACGTGGACCGGCCGGCGATCTACCGGGCCCTCGCCCAGCTCGAGCGGGACAGCCTCGTCGAGGTGGGGGGCCCGACCCCCGGCCGGGGGGTCGGGCCGAGCCGGCGCGTGCACCGGATCACCGCCGGCGGCGAACGGGTCCTGCGCGAGTGGATGGACGTGGTGCACGAGCAGCACCTGGGCCTGGGCGAGGTGCTCCGCCGCTACCACGCCACGGGCACGGCGGAGTCGGTGCTGGCCGAGGCGTCGGGAGGCTGGACCGTCCTGCGGGCGGGGTGGGCGACGCCGGGAGGTCGCCGGCTGGTGCCGCTGGACGCCGACGCCCGGCCGCTCGGTGAGGGGGCCGGCGAACCCGGCCTGCCCACCCGGTTCACCCTCGACCCCGAGCGCTCGGCGGTGCTGCTGGAGGTGCGCTCCAGTGTCGGGCCGCTGTGCTTCGGCGCCGTCGGCGTCACCGGCTGGCTGGAGGCGGTCGTCGCCGGCGGCCGGGTGCACGCCGGCACGCCAGCGCCGCAGGGGGGGCCGGCAGCACAGGGGGAGCTGGTGGTGGAGCTGGAGGCGCTGCGTTCGGGCAACAGCCTCTACGACGCCGAGCTGATGCGGCGCGTCGAGGCGCGCCGCTACCCGACGGCGACGGTCCGCCTGGGCGGCTGCGCCCCGACCGGGCTCGGGTCCCGGTACAACCTGGAGGGGGAGCTGGCCTTCCACGGCGTGGCGCGCCAGGTGCGGGGAGCGGTGTCGGTGGAGCCCGCCGCCGGCGGGCGGCTGCTGGTCACCGGCGAGCAGGTCTTCGACATCCGGGACTTCGGCCTGCCCTCCCCGACCGTGCTGATGCTGCGCATCTACCCCGACGTGAGGGTCCGGTTGCAGGTCGAGGCGACGCCGGTGGCGCCGTGAACGTACTGCTCGCCCTCGCCGTCGGCTACGCCATCGGCGCCCGCTCAGGTGGCCAGGAGCTGGCCGATCTCCGCCGCTCGGTGCTGGCCCTCTGCGCCACCGACGAGTGGGCCGACGTCGTGGCCGCCGCCCGCGCCCAGGCCGGCACCGGACTGCGGGGGCTGGCCTCCCTGGTGGAGGGCCCGGCCTCCCCCGACGCCCAGTCAGCCGACCTCCTGGCCCGGGTGAGGCGGCTGGCCGGCCGCGAGTGAGCCGTCGCCGGCGGAGGCGACGTCGCCGGCGTCCTGGGCCACACCCCGCAGCCCGACGACCGTGCCGGCTGAGCCAAACGTAGGCTCGGTGCGCACCCGCAGCGCCAGCACGTCCCCGTCGGGGCGGCGGATGCGGTAGGCGCCCACCCAGCGCCGGCCGGTCCTGACCGCCCCCTGCATGGCCGCCCGCACCCCGGGGAGGTCCTCGGCGAGCACCGGCGCCAGGTGGGCTTCGAGGGTTCCCTCGAAGTCCTGTGGGTCGACGCCGTGGATGCGGTGCAGCTCGGGGCTCCACTGCACGACGCCGGTGCGCACGTCCCACAGCCAGCTGCCGACCCCGGCCAGCGCCTCACCCTCCTCGAGCCGGCGCTCCACCTCGGCCAGCGTCGCCTGGGCGACGACCTGCTCCGTCACGTCGCGCGCCACCAGCACCGCTCCCGCCGGCCGGCCGCCGGCGCCGGCGACGGGGCACAGCGAGACGCTGACGGGCATCGGCAGCCCGTCGGGGCGGAGCACCTCGCTGTCCAGGCGGCGCACACGCTCGCCGCTGGCGCTGCGAGCCAGCGCCGCCTTCACGTCCCGGCGGAGGTGCTCGGCGAACAGCTCGTCCACGGGCCACCCGAGGGCGGCCCCCTTCGGGCGCCCGAAGACCCGCTCACACGCCCCGCTCCACGACGCCACCCGCCCGGCGGCGCCGACGACGAGGATGGCGTCGTCGGAGGTCTCGATCACCGCCTCGAGGAGCGCGTCGGCTCCCGGCAGGGCGAGCTCGACGGGCGGGACCACGCCCCTACCGGGCGTAGATGTAGTCGACCAGCGCCCGCTTCTCGTCCTCCAGGGCGTCGAGGCGGCTCTTCACCACGTCGCCTATCGAGACGATCCCAACCAGCTCCCCACCGTCGTCGAGGACCGGGACGTGCCGGATCCGGTGCACGGTCATGAGCGCCATGACCGACTCCACCTCGTCCCCCGGCCGGGCGCTGCGCACGTCGCCAACCATGATCTCCGCCACCGGCCGCTCGAGGATCCCGGCCCCGCTGTCGTGGAGCCGGCGCACCACGTCGCGCTCCGACACGATCCCTGCCGGGCGCCGGCCGTCGGCCGACACGACGAGGGCGCCGACGCCGCGCTCGGCGAGGGCGGCGAGGGCGTCACGAACGGTGGCCCCCGGCGCGATGGTCGCCACCGCGTGGCCCTTGGCATCGAGCACCTTGCCGATGAGCATCCGACCTCCCCTGCAAAGATGTCCGCCCGACGCAGGATACTCCCGCTGCGGCGCCTTGCGCGCCCCTTGGGCCCCCTCACGCTCTCAGGCGCAGGACCCAGCTTGCCGGCTCGACCGGCCTTGTCCCAGGGGACGCAGCGAGCATGGATCGTGACGCCGTGGTCATCGACGCCTACTCGTCAGACGAGACCCACTGGGACACGAGCCCCTACGGCGCCACGAACTTGAGCCTGTACAAGCAAGCCCTCAGCCAGCCGGACAAGGCCAAGCAGACCGCCCTCGTCCATGAGATGATGACCATGGACTACGACTACGGCGGCTACATCATCCCGGCGTTCAACCCGGTCAGCGTCGGCCAGGCCACCAACATGAAGGGCGTCGTGAACCAGACCTGCGGCGACCCGTGGATCGAGTACCGCTTCCGGGACTACTGGCTCGCGTAGCGCCTCCCCATGACGAGCAGCTTGCCGACCCTCGCTCGTGCTGCGTGGGCCATCGCGCGCGCCGCCTCACGCCCGCCTGGCACCCGAGCACACGCCTCAGACCACAGTAGAGGATGGACTACATCCAAGTTGGCAGCTTGGGACGGCGCTGGAAGGGAAAGGGCAGCCGGCGATCCTTCCCGCACGTACACGAGGCCATTCTGCGCATACCAATACGAGACGCGTCTGTCACTCCACACTCTCGGGCGCAGTATGTCGAACGCAAGATAACCACGATCCCGGAAGAGCGACGCCCAGTATGACTGCCACCTTTCATTCAGATGGTGGTAGCCACCCTGGCTCGGGATGGCGGCTGAGAACAGGATCATGTCACCATGTCGGACAAGAGAGTCGACAAAGACATCACCAACCACCGCGGGAAGGTGCTCCGCGACCTCTAGCGAGATCACCAGGTCAAACTTGCGACCAAGGTCCAGCGGCAAACTGAGGTCACGCCGTATTACATGGCAAGAGTCGATCATGAGCATCGCGTCCGGAATGTCACCTTGGTCTACACCCGTGACCGACACACCCCGATCGGCAAAGGCCGCCAGCCAAGCGCCCACACCGCAACCAACGTCGAGCACCGTGCCAACCTCAGCCAGTTCCAGCAGCATGGGCACCATGACCGCAGCCGAGGACGTAGACATCTCGCGACTCCAGTCGAAAAACGACGGATCGTACCTTCTGTCGGGGTCGGCGCTCCGAGAGCTCACTGCCGCCCGGACCCGAGAGCGAACCGGCCCGTCCCGCTCCGTGGGAAAGACGATCGGATCTCCTTCTGAGCAACAAACCCTCTTAGCTGGCACAACCTCCGCGCTAGCCGTGCGCAGGCCGTCTGGAGCCTGAAGGCCCTGATGGCTCCGAGTGCGACGCCGAGCCCCATCAACGCCAGGGCGAGGGGTCGGGACAGTTCTCCGCTACCAAAGCTTCGCACAAACCAACGGACGCCAATGGGCAGGTCTCGATAGAACGATGTCTCTTCGAGTGGGCCGAGCCGCTCGACATGGATCCGGTGCAGCAATGCCATGCCCACTCCCTGGCTCACCGCGTCGTCGACAAAGCCTCGGGCGTCACGTCTGTGAAGATGGGTAGCCGCCAGGGTGGGGTCGAACACTCCGACCATACCCGCGTCCGCCAAACGCATACCGAACTCACGGTCCGAGAAGTAGAAGGTGTCGAACTCGTCTGACCTCACACCCACAGCCAGGCAGTCTTCCCGCCGAAGAGACACGTTCCCCCCCCATAGATTGTCTAGAACCTCATCCGGGTCCTGTCGGAGCCGAGCGCAGTGGCCCTCGTACTCCGTTGCATACAGGAATGCAGCAACATCTCCCCGCCCTCGCCTCGCCGGCACCGACACTGGCATGTACCCGAGCACGACCTGGCCCGACTTTCCGACGTGATGGCGGGCGTGGTTCGTGAAGAGACCTGGACGAGGCAGCACGTCGTCGTCCAGCAACACTATGACGTCCGAGCCGGCAACACGCACCCCCACCTCGACCGCACCGAGTTGCCCCCTGTGCTCCACGAAGAGCGGACGCAGCCTCTCTTCACGAGCGGCGAGGCCCACCAAGCACTCATACGACCCATCCCTGCATCCATCCACCACAACTATGAGCTCCGTGACCGCAGGATCGTCAAGTGTCAACTGCACGAGGGTCGGGAGCCCCTCGGGGCGCAAGAACGTTGCCACGACGACCGCGACGGTGGGAAGCTGCGAACTCCAGTCCGACGCTTGCAAGCGCGGGTCAGCGGAACCTCTTGACACAAGCAACCGACCTCCTCATCTTGGGCGCCTGCCTGCCTGCCTCCACCCTGCCTTCCACCATGGTCCAATCGCATAAAAGCCAAAGGGGCCCAGCCTCACCGCACCAACCCGGTTGACACGACGCGAGCGTCCCGCTACCGGATACGTGACTCCGGATCCGGCCGCCATCTCCGCCGGTAGATCGGCCGCCCCGTAGACGTACGCTATTCGCGTAGCCGAGGCCGCCTCCATCACGAAGTAGGGATTGACCGCCCGGCGTAGAGGGCCGGCCAGCGGGGAATCCGCCCGCACGAGGACCGATATGCAGTCTATCATGTATCCGCTCGACCAAGTAATCAGCTCCTGACCTATACACCGCAACCCTGACTCAGCAGCTGCCGCCGCCACCGTCGCGGCGGTTACGGACCGATCTCTCCATTCGGCCCATTGCGGGTTGCGCGACACCTTTATAGCACCGAGGTTCGAGTGATGAATGAAGGCTACCCCGTCTTGGCGCAACTTGTGAACGAGCTGAGCACAATAGGAACCGAGCACGCCCATATCCACATGCACGAGGGAGTCGAAGCTGAAGGCAAGGTCAACACTTTGGTCCCTCACCATCTCAAGCGAGGTTCCATCGTTGACGAAGAACTGCGCCGAAGTGACCGAGGAGAATCGCTCCTTACAGCCCTTGACGGCGGATTCAGACAAGTCGACGCCTATGTAATCATCGCACAGAGGAATAAGGTACTGACTCCAACGGCCCAGTCCGGGGGCTATTTCTAGAATTGCGTGAGCAGGGAGGAAGGGTGTCAAGCGCGGCAACAGGGTTGCTGACCACTGAGTCGCAACGTCGCCCCATCCGATGGACCATTCGTCACCGCGATTCGTCCAGTCGTAGCTTCCACTCCAGACGTCGCGATTCTCTTCGATGCTGGGCACGCTCCCTCCTGGGATGGCTCGGCGGACTAACTCGGGAAAATGTCGCTCTTCAATATGCGCCAAGGCTGGGCTGGGCACGCTGAACCTTGATGGCTTCTGGAAGCCTGTGCCGGGCGCCTGCGTGGTCACCGGCAAGTGCACCGAGCAATTCGGCGGAGCGGAGCGGGTTGAGCCTCCGCTTCCAATGCGGGTGCGGGCTGTACCCGGGGAAGTAGGACCACCAGACCGCAGGGAAGCGCGAGAACGGCATGGGTTGAAAGTCCAGGAATTGTGCCAAAGAGCAATGCTCTTTGTAGGTGCGGACGAAAAGACGGCGCGGCCCCGCCGCGCGTCGGTGCGACGCCGGCACCGCGAGCCTAGGATCGACCATTATCTTCCAGCCGGCGCGACATACTCGCCACATCCACTCTTTATCCTCGCAGGCGGCTAGATGCTCGTTGAAGGGAAACGTTTCCCAGAGATCGTGACGCCAAGAGGAGGCGTGATTGGAGAAACCCCACTCCAGATCAGTCGATAGGTCCTCGAGGCCGGCAAGCATCGACGTATCGAGTTGCCGACCATCGGGACTGTACAGGCCTCCGTGAGTCCCTCCGACGACAGGGTTGGTGTAGGCGTCCAATGACCATTCAATCCAGTGCCGAGTCGGCAGGGTACAGTGCGCTGACAGCGCGAAGAGGATGTCACCACGAGCTGCGGATGCTCCGACGTTCAAAGATCTCCCGTAGGTGAACTCGCTTCTCGCGATGGTGATCAAGGTGTCGCAGTACCGTCTCGCAATTGCCACGGTAGCGTCGGTGGACTCTGAATCTACAACAATGATCTCCGAGTTGACTGTCTGGTCTCGGACAGAGATCAGGGTGTCCTGAATAGTGGCTTCTTCGTTTTTAGCTCGGATTATTACGCTCGCATACATTGACATTGGTCCAGGGCATGGGTTCGGCCTGCTCGTGGCTTGGTGTGTAAACGGCGGCCCTTGCCACATGGTACCATGGAGCTTGGCGTTTGGTGAGCCCGTTGGGCGGTGGTAGTTTTGGCGCGGGCGTAGGATCGGGGCTCGAGTCGGGTCTTTGACACAGAGGCGCCATGGTGTGTGGCGACCTGACTGCAGTGCCGGCACCCCGTGTCCGGTAGATCAGGGCAACCTTGAGCCGGCGATGACGTCGAAGTCGCCGATGCCGTTGCGGGTGCCTCCGCCTCCGCTCCACTGCCACGCCACGGCGTCCAGGCTGGCTGCGGTTACCCCCCCGAACCAGCGCGCACAATCCCCTCGGGGCAGGCACCAGCCCACCGGCGCCTGGGAGATGTCGCTGGTGCCCCCGCCGTAGGTCCACTCGGGAACGCCCCGCAACATGGCCGCCGCTCCGGTGCCGAAGATCTTCGACCACGCCTCGGGGGACGAGTAGACGCCCGGCACGAACGAGGAGCGGTGGCGCACCCAGGTGGCGAAGCCGTCCACCGTCGCCCGGTCGACCGAGGCAACCACGGCCATGCCTCGTGGGTGGCCGCCGCAGGCCGATCGGTACACCGCCTTCCACCCGTTGTCGGGCACCGGGTCGAAGGCGCTGCTGCCCGGTAGCTCCACGTCCATGAACAAGACCTTCACCTGCACGCGCCTCGCCCTGGCGGCCGCGAGCGCCTGCACGGCCTGTTCCTGGCCCCACCGGTAGGCCTCAGCGGCCGTGCCGTCGTAGCGCGGGTCGACCCCCGGTCCTGCCATGAACCAGTAGCCACCGACGCCGACACCCCGGTGGTAACTGCTCCACTCGGCGCGGGCGGCTCCGGCATCGGAAGCGGACCATGCCAGGCCGTAGGGGGCGCAGCCCTGCCAGCGTGCCCAGTCCCCCACCATGCCCAGGTAGCCGCCGTAGGCACCTCCGACAACCGGTGCAACGTAAGGCCCAGACCTGCCGACGGGCACAGTCGCGCTGTCGGTGGCGGTCAAAAAGCGCGCTGGGCTCGACACCGTGGCGTGGGGCGCGGCGAGCGCCAAGGCCAACGCCGCCAGGAGGAGGGCTTCCACCAACCGGACCAGGGTAGACATCTCACTGATCTCGACTCCCATCGAGGTAACGAGGTTCCCGGCCTTCCGCAGGTTCCCTCCAGCGGCTTCACTGGTGGGGAGCCCGGAGGGAGCATGCCCACGCAATCCACGCCGTTGCGGACCACCTGCCCCCGCGACTGCTACGACACCTGCGGCATCGTGCTGGTCCGCCGAGACGGTCTCACGCCCATCGTGCGGGGCGATCCGGAGCACCCCGTGAGCCGGGGCAAGCTGTACGCCAGCGGTCGCCACAACTTCCGTACTCTTCGACCCGCGAGATCATCTCGGCGTCCCCGACTCTCCTCCTCGTCACATCCCGGCCGGCAGGCCAAGGTCCCGTGCAATCAGCATCCGCTGTACTTCGGAGGTGCCCTCGCCGATCTCGAGGATCTTCGCGTCCCGGTAGAAGCGGCCAGCAGGCGTGTCGTTCATGAAGCCGTAACCACCGAAGATCTGGGAGTTCTGCTTCTGCTCCTCCGACCCGAAGCAGTAGATGGGCATGGTGCCGAGCCCCACCGCCGCCTCCAGGGTGATCGCGACGGAGGAGTCCACGCGCGCCAACTCCTCGAGCGCCACGGCCAGCGCCAGGTAGTCGCCTCCCATCCCGCCGTAGTGCTCCGGGAACGGCAAGCCGAAGAGGCCGAGGTCTCCCATCTTGGCGACGATCGGATAGGGGAACGCCTCCCGCTCGTAGTACCCGGCGATCACCGGGGCGATCTCCTGGCGAGCGAAGCGCTCGACGGTGGCGCGAAGTTGGGCAAGCTCGGGCGGAAGGTCCACGGCGTCGGCGAGCGTCACAGGTCCGCCTCCGCTGGGCGGGTCAGGGCCTGCACCACTCGTGACGGGCTTGCGCGGCCGAGGATGTCAGCCAGCCATCTGCTCGCAGCGGCGAGAGCCGTCAGGTCGACGCCGGTGGCGACTCCCAGCCCGTCGAGCATCCACACCAGATCCTCGGTGGCGAGGTTGCCAGTGGCGCTCCTCGCGTAGGGGCAGCCGCCGAGACCCCCGGCGGAAGCGTCCACCGTGGTGACGCCGGCCTGGATGGCGGCGAGGGTGTTGGCGAGAGCCTGGCCGTAGGTGTCGTGGAAGTGCACCGCGATCCGCTCTGGAGGCGTGCCGGCGTCCCGAAGTGCCTCCAGGAGGGCCGTGACGTGACCGGGAGTGGCGACGCCAATCGTGTCGCCGAGGGACACCTCCTCGCAGCCCATGTCCAGCAGGCGACGGGTTACGACGCCGACCGCTGCAACTGCAACCTGGCCTTCCCACGGATCACCGAAGCACATGGAGATGTAGGCCCGGACACCGATGCCCTCACGCCGCGCCGTGCCGACGACCGGGTCGAAGGTGGCGAGCGACTCGTCGAGGCTGCGGTTCAGGTTCCGCCTGGAGAACGCCTCGGTAGCGCTGGCGAAAACGGCGATGTCTCGGGCTCCCGCGGCGAGCGCCCGCTCCAAGCCGACCATGTTGGGGACCAGCACCGGATAGCGGACACCCTCATCCCACTGGAGAAGGGCGAAGAGTCGCTCCGCATCGGCGAGCTGGGGCACCCATCGGGGCGACACGAAGCTCGTGACCTCGACGGTGGACAGCCCGGCGGCGACCAAGCGGCGGATCAACTCGGCCTTCACCTCCGTAGGGACGGCGAGTGCCTCGTTCTGCAACCCGTCCCGGGGGCCAACCTCCCAGATGCGCACGGACGCCGGCAACCCTGGCAGCGGAGAGATGCCGTAGGTCATACGTCGCTCCGGGTCGCGCCGCTGCCACCGGCCGGTCCGCTACGGTGCAGGACCACCTCGGCCAGGACCTCGTCAAGGGCGACGGTCTGGCCGGGCACCACCCGCAGCTCCGCGATCCTCCCGGAAACGGGCGCCTCCACGGCGTATTCCATCTTCATGGCCTCGACGGTGACGACGGGCGCCCCTGCCTCGATCGGGTCGCCGGCAGCGACGTGGACAACCCGGACCGTTCCGGGCATCGGCGAGCGGACCGACCCTCCGCCGGCGCCGGCGGAGGCCGGCCCGCGGCGGTCCATGGCCGCGACGGCGCGCACCGCCCAGGTCTCGCCGCCGGCGCCGAGCCAGGTGGTGGGCCCGTCCTCGACCACCAGCCACCGGCGCGACGAGCCCGCAAGGACCACGTCGAGGCCGCCGGGGACGCCAGGGACGGGGCGGGCCGACGCCGGCACGGGAGCGGCCGAGCCCACCCGTACGTGTGCCGCCGGCGGGCTCCCCACGACTCCGACATCGGAGCGCCGCGCGCCACATTCGAACGACCAGACGGTCTCGGCATGCGCTCCGACCCGCCAACCGCTCGGCCGGTCCCAAGGGTCGACGACCGGACCGGGCGGCTGCAGCGACACCAGCCGGTGGAGGGCGGCGACGGCCAGTACGTCGTCGGGTGTGTCGACCTGGGTGAGCGCCGCCAGGTTCCTGTCGATCAGCCCGGTGTCGAGGCGGCCGGCGACGACGTCGGGGTGGGTGACGAGCCGGCGCAGGAAGCTCAGGTTGGTGGTCAAGCCGAGGACGGTCGTGGCACCGAGGGCAGCTCGAAGGCGTGCCAGGGCCTCGGCGCGATCACGCCCGCAGGCGACGATCTTCGCCAGCATTGGGTCGTAGGCGGTTCCCACCTCGTCTCCGGCGGCGACCCCGGTGTCGATCCGTACACCGGGAAGGCCATCCGGCTCCTGCCAGGCCAGCACGCGACCGGATGCCGGCAAGAACCCCCGTCCCGGGTCCTCGGCGTACAGTCGCGCCTCTACGGCGTGGCCGCTCATGCCCACGCCCGCCTGGTCGAAGGCGAGGGGTTCGCCGGCGGCTACGCGGAGTTGCCACTCGACGAGGTCCAGCCCCGTGACGGCCTCGGTGACCGGGTGCTCGACCTGGAGCCGGGTGTTCATCTCCATGAAGAAGTACTGATCAGGCCGCTCGGCCGGCAGGATGAACTCCACCGTCCCCGCCCCTACGTACCCCACCGACATGGCGGCTGCGACGGCACTTGCACCCATCGCCTGCCTGGCCCGGGCGTCGAGCACGACCGACGGGGCCTCTTCGACGACCTTCTGGTGGCGACGCTGGAGGCTGCACTCCCGCTCGCCGAGGTGGATGCAGCGGCCGTGGGCGTCGGCAAGCACTTGGATCTCGACGTGGCGGGGCCGGTCGACCCACTGCTCGACGAGAAGGGTTCCGTCCCCGAAGGCTCCGAGGGCCTCCCGACGAGCCGCCGCGATCTCTGCCGGCAGCGCGTCGGGGTCCTCCACGCGGCGCATGCCCTTGCCCCCGCCGCCGGCGCTCGGCTTGAGCAGCACCGGCAGGCCGATCTCGATCGCGGCGGCGGCCAGCGCCTCGTCGGAGAGCCCAGCCCCACCGCGGCCGGGCACCACGGGCACCCCGGCACTCGAGACGGTCTCCTTGGCGCGGATCTTGTCGCCCATGGCCCCGATCGCCGACGCGGACGGGCCGACGAACACGACGCCGGCAGCAGCGCAGGCGGCGGGCAGCGCGGGGTTCTCGGAGAGGAAGCCATAGCCGGGGTGGACGGCTTCCGCCCCGGTCGAGAGCGCTGCACCAACGACCGCATCGACGTCGAGGTAGCTCTCGGCTGGCGGTGCAGGACCGAGCCGGACCGCGAGGTCGGCCGCCCGCACGTGGCACGCCCCGGCGTCGGCATCGGAGTAGACGGCGACTGCCTGGACGCCGAGGCGCCGCAACGTCCGGATGATCCGCACCGCTATCTCCCCCCGGTTGGCGACCAGCACCGTCCCGAACACCGGGTTCACATCCTGAACACGCCGTAGGCCACGGGGCCGAGCGGGGCGCCGCTCACGGCGGAGAGCGCCAGCCCGAGGACGGTGCGGGTATCGGCGGGGTCGATGACTCCGTCGTCCCACAGCCGGGCGGTCGAGTAATAGGGGTTGCCCTGCTGCTCGTACTGGCCTCGGATGGGCTGCTTGAAAGCCTCTTCCTCCTCCGCCGACCAGGCTTCGCCCCGGGCCTCGACCTGGTCGCGGCGGATCGTGGCGAGCACCGACGCCGCCTGCTCGCCTCCCATCACCGAGATCCGGGCGTTGGGCCACATCCAGAGGAACCGGGGGGAGTAGGCCCGCCCGCACATCGAATAGTTGCCGGCGCCGAAGCTCCCGCCGACCACGACGGTCAGCTTCGGGACCCGGGCGCAGGCCACGGCCGTCACCATCTTGGCGCCATGCTTGGCGATGCCACCGGCCTCGTAGTCCCGACCGACCATGAACCCGGCGATGTTCTGCAGGAAGACGAGAGGGACGAGACGCCGGTCGCACAGCTGGACGAAGTGCGCTCCCTTCAGCGCTGACTCGGAGAACAGCACTCCGTTGTTGGCGACGATGCCGACGGGGTGGCCGTGGACCCGGGCGAAGCCGCACACGAGCGTGGGCCCGTAATCGGGCTTGAACTCGGCGAAACGGCTTCCGTCCACGATACGGGCGACGACCTCCCGCACGTCGTAGGGAGTGCGAGGGTCCACCGGGACCACGGCGTAGAGGGACACGGGGTCGACTGCCGGCTCCTCGCTGGCGACGACCTCCCATGGGGGCGCTGGCGGGCGGGGCAGGGTGGCGACGATGTCCCGCACCATGCGGAGCGCCTCGGCGTCGTCGGCGGCGAGGTGGTCCACCACACCCGAGCGCCGGGCGTGGAGCTCACCGCCGCCGAGCTCTTCCGCCGTCACCTCCTCACCGGTCGCTGCCTTCACGAGTGGCGGGCCACCGAGGAAGATGGTCCCCTGGCCGGCGACGATGACGGCCTCGTCGCTCATGGCCGGCACGTACGCACCCCCGGCAGTGCAGCTGCCGAGCACCGCGGCAACCTGGGCCACGCCCATGGCCGACAGGGTCGCCTGGTTGTAGAAGATGCGACCGAAGTGGTCACGGTCGGGGAACACCTGGTCCTGCTCCGGGAGGAACGCTCCGCCGGAGTCGACCAGGTACACGCACGGCAGCCGGTTGTCCAACGCGACTTCCTGAGCCCGCAGGTGCTTCTTGACCGTCACAGGGAAGTAGGTGCCTCCCTTGACGGTGGCGTCGTTGGCGACCACCACGCAGAGGCGCCCGGCGATGCGCCCGACGCCGGTGATGATCCCGGCGCCCGGTGCCTCCCCGCCGTGGAGGTCCCATCCCGCCAGCGGGGACAGCTCCAGGAACGGTGATCCCGGATCGACCAGCCTGTCGACGCGCTCTCGGGGGAGGAGCTTTCCCCGCTCGGCGTGACGCAGCCGGGCGGCCTCGGGACCGCCGAGGGCGACGCTCGCGAGACGGTCGCGCAGCTCGCCGACGAGCCGGCGGTGCGCCTGGTCGTTCGCCTGCGCCGCTCCTGCCGAAAGGTCGGCCCGGCTGGCGAGGACCGGGTCACCCTCCTCCGCCCCGGCCGCGGTCATGGCCGGAGCCGTGCGCTCAGCGCCCCGTCCATACCGCTGGGCGCTTCTCGATGAAGGCGTTGATGCCTTCGTGGAAATCCCCGCTGCCCATCGCCAGCGCCATCGCCCTCTTCGAAAGATCCCATCCGACCGCTTCGTCGCGACCGAGGCTGCCGAGCAGGGCGCGGCGGGACTCGCGAACCGAGACCGGAGCGTTGGCCGCGACCCTGGCGGCCAGGGAGCGGGCGCCGTCGAGTGCCCCGCCGGCGGGCACCAAGTGGTTGACCAGCCCGAGGCGGTGGGCGGAGCCGGCGTCCACGGCGTCGCCGGTGAGGACCCACTCCATGGCGGCGTTGAGGGGGATCCGTCGCGGCAGCCGGAACAGGGCGCCACCGGCGGCGGCGAGGCTCCGCTTGACCTCGGGCAGCCCGAAGCTTGCTGCTTCGGACGCGACCACGAGGTCGCATGCCAGGACGATCTCGGTGCCTCCTGCGAGGGCTGGTCCGTCGACCGCGGCGATCAGCGGTTTGGTCCGCTCCCGCCGGGTGATGCCGGCGAACCCACCCCGCTCGGTGGCCAGCTCGGCCGCCCGACCGGCCCGGATCATCTTCAGGTCGGCGCCGGCAGAGAAGACGGGAGGCACGCCTGTCACGATCCCGACCCAGAGCTCGTCGTCCTCCTCCAGCCGGTCGATTGCTGCCTCGAGGCCCTGGGCCACCACGTCGTCGACGGCGTTGCGAGCCTCCGGCCGGTTGATGGTGGCGACGAGGATACGACCCTCGATGGCGACTTGGACGCTCACGGCTTGGGCTGCAGGCGGGCACCGCCGTCGATGCGGATGGTCTCGGCGTTCATGTAGCTGTTGGTGAGGAGCTCGACTGCCAGGCTCGCGAACTCCTCGGGCCGCCCCAACCGGGCTGGGAACAGGACGTCGCGCTCCAGCTTGGCCTTGAGCTCGGTGGCGTTGCCGCCGAAGTCGTAGATCGGTGTGTCGATCATCCCCGGGGCGATGGTGTTGACCCGGATGCCCACGATGGCCAGGTCGCGAGCCAGCGGCAGGGTCAACCCCACGACACCACCTTTGGAGGAGGAGTAGGCGACCTGGCCGACCTGGCCGTCGAAGGCAGCCAGGGAGGCCACGTTCACGATCGCCCCGCGCCCGCCGTCCTCGTCCGGTTCGTTGCGGCTCATCGCGCTAGCTGCCAGCCGGGCCACGTTGAAGGTCCCGACCAGGTTGACCTCTATCACCCTGCGGTAGACGTCGAGGTCGTGGGCGGAACCGTAGCTGCCGTCGCGCCCGATAGTCCTGGTCGCCCAGCCTATGCCAGCGCAACTCACCAGAGCGCGAAGCGGAGCCATCTCGACGGCGGCGTCCACGCCAGCAGCGACCTGAGTGGGATCGGTCACGTCCGCATGGGTGAACAGCCCTCCGACCTCCTCTGCGAGCGCCTCTCCCCGCTCGTCCTGCACGTCGAGCACCACGACCCGGACAGCCCGAGCCGCCAGGGCTCGCACGGTCGCCTCACCGAGACCTGACGCGCCCCCGGTGACCAGCGCGGAACTGCTGGAGAGGTCCATTCCCGAACCCTACACAAGGTGCCTGGAGCACAACATGCCTGGATCGGAACTACTTAGCGCGCGGCTGCCGTCCGACCACGAAGCGTGAACGACGGCGCCCGGAGGACCATGGGAGAAAAGCCGGTAAGCGCCCTAGTTTCCCCTTTGCTAGCGGCAGGTCACGTAGGTACAGTTCAGAACGTCGCTCGGAGAGGGGGGACCGCCCCTGCTGCCTGCCGGTGACTCTGTGTGGCGAAGAGGTAACCGACGATGGCCCTGACAGTCCCCGATCCCTTGACCTACCCGGATGCACTCCTCGACGTCTCGGGGATGGCCGGAGGTCCAGCGCTCGTCGAGGGGGCCGGCGGCGAGGTCGCTGGCATGGGGCGGCAGGCCGGTGTCGTCGTCCGCAGCGTGCAGTCGTCGCTGCGCCGCCGTTCGGCGCTTCCCGCGCTCGTGACCTCGGACGCGATCGCCCTGGCAGCGGCGCTGTTCCTCGGGCTCGAGGCGGACTACGTCCTTCACGGCCAGTCCGCAGCTCTGGTCGCCGCCAGCAGCCTGCCTTATGCCACGGTCTTCGGCCCACTGTTCTGGGCCTATGGGCTCTACCGGCGGCCCCGCCGGCGACTCGTCGCCTCGATGTTCCCGGATCTCAACCCACTGTTCCACGCCGTCCTGCTGAGCAGCCTGCTGCTCCTCGCCATCTCACCCCGGGCGCACCAAGTGATCGGTCTTCCTCTGATCGGCCTGGGGGAGGCTTTCCTCATCGGGGTCTCCGCAATGGTCACGGTGCCAGCCGCCCGGGTCGCAGCCCGCTCGGCGCTGGGGCCTTCGAGGAGGAGGTCCAAGGTCCTCATCGTCGGATCGGGCCGCATCGCCGATGTCGTCGTGCAGCGCCTTCGGGCGGTCAATGGCACGGACATCGTCGGGTGCGTGGACGACGGCACCGCGGTGCCCATCTCGCCGCATGGCCCTCCGCGCCTCGGCCGTCTAAGCGACCTGTCGGGGATCGTGAGGGACTACGACGTCGACCACGTCGTCGTAGCCTTCAGCCCGACAGCCGGATCGACCCTCGCCAGCCTCCTGCGCTCGCTGGCGGACGATGTCCGCATCTCTGTGGTCCCAAGGCTGTTCGACCTGCTGACGATCAGGAGCCACGTCGACGACCTGCACGGCATGCCTGTAGTAGACGTGGCCCCTCCAGCCCTCGGACCCGCTGACCGCTTCGCCAAGCGGGCGCTCGACCTGGTGGCGTCCGCCGCCGGCCTCGTCCTGACGCTCCCCTTGACGATCCTCATCGCAGTGGCTGTGAAGGCAACTTCACCAGGTCCGGTCCTGTTCCGCCAACCGCGGGTCGGCAAGGGGGGCAAGCCCTTCCGCATCAACAAGTTCCGGACCATGCGGACCGGGGCCGACAGGGAGCGGCTGAGCCTCGCCGGCGCCAACGAGGTGGATGGGCCTCTGTTCAAGGTGCGCGACGACCCGCGCATGACCGCCATCGGGGCGTTCCTCCGCAAGACGAGCCTGGACGAGCTACCGCAGCTCGTGAACGTGCTACTGGGCCACATGAGCCTCGTCGGACCACGACCGTTCGTGCCGTCGGAGGCTGAAGCGATCGACGGCTGGGCATCCCGACGCTTCACCGTCCGACCAGGCATCACCGGGCTCTGGCAGATCTCGGGACGTAGCGACCTTCCCTTCGACGAGCTGTGCCGCCTCGACTACTCGTACGTGGCATCCTGGTCGCTCTCGTGGGACCTGCGCATCCTCTGGAACACCCCCGCCGCCGTGCTCCTGCGCCGCGGCGCATACTGATCCCCGAACCCCCCGCCTGACGCCCCGAGACCAGTGAGCACCCTCTTCGTCTGCAACACGGGAGGCCACCTCGTCGAGCTCCTGTCGCTGGCCGAGCGGCTGCCGTTCGAGCGCGGGGAGGAGCTCTGGGTGACCTTCGACGACGCGCAAAGCCAATCACTGCTGCGAGGACGGGATGTCGAGTTCATACGCTATCCCTCTCCGAGGGACCTGCGGATAACGGTTGCCAACACCATCGCTGCGATCAAGCTGCACCGTCGCCGGCGCTTCACCTGGGCAGTGAGCACCGGTGCCGGTGTCGCCGTCTCCTTCCTTCCGGTGGCCCGGGCGCACGGTACCCAATGCCACTACATCGAGAGCGCGACCCGAGTCACCGGTCCGAGCATGACCGGTCGCCTCCTCGCGGCGGTACCTGGCATCGGGTTGCACACCCAAACGACACAGTGGTCTGGAAGACGTTGGAGCTACGTCGGATCCATCTTCGACGGCTTCGAGGCCGTGGATGCCGCTCCGGCGCGTACCCACTCGGTCGCCGTGAGCCTCGGCTCCTCACAGACCTTCGGCTTCCGCCGGCTCGTCGCAAGAGTCGCCAACATCCTTCCCCCCGGATCCGAGGTCCTGTGGCAGACCGGGAGCACGACAGTCGAGGACTTGGGTCTACCGGCGGTCCCCTACCTGGCCGCCGGGCAGCTCGAGGCTGCGTTCGCCACCGCTGACGTCGTGATCGCCCACGCGGGCGTGGGAACGGCCCTGACAGCACTCCGGGCCGGAAGGTTCCCGATCCTCGTTCCCCGAGAGTCGGGCCACGGCGAACACGTCGACGACCACCAGGTCGAGGTCGCGACCGAGCTCCAGGCACGGGGGCTCGCCCTCTGCCGTACGGTCGACGAGCTGTGCTCCGACGACCTCATCACCGCCTCGAGCCGGAGGGTGCAGCGCACCGCCTCACCACCCACCTTGGACCTCGGCCGAAGGTGCGCTCCTGTCGGCTTCGGTCACCCACGTCTGTAACCGCCGTAGGAAGGCGTCGAACCTGAACGGCTCCGCCGCCGAGCGGAGCTCGGGAGGCGACCAGGTCATCTCGTGGATCCGTCGGAGTGCCTCGGCCCAGGTCGCCACTTGGAGATCGGGGAGGAGTAGCCCGTCCTGCCCGTGCACCACCGTCTCCAAGGCGCCGCCGGCACCGATCGAAATGACGGGTCGTCCGGACCAGTGCGCCTCGACTGGAGCGAAGCCGAAGTCCTCCACGCCTGGGGCGAGGACGACAGAGGCCTCGGTGAACAGGCTGGCCATCTGGGAGTCGTCGACCCTGCCCAGGAACTCCACGCCCGAAGAGGACAGTCGCTCCAACGACTCGCGCTCGGGCCCCTCCCCCACGACCCGGATCGGGATCTCCGCATGGATGGCGGCTCGGACGGCGACCTCCACGTGCTTGTACGGAAGTAGGCGAGATACGACGAGCGCCTGCGGGCGCGCCGGCATCGGCTGGGGATCCGCCGGAAGGTGCGCGGTCGCGACCGGCGGATAGATGAGTCGGGCCGTGCGGGAGTAGGTGTCGAGGATGCGTCGCTGAGTCACCTTGGAGTTCGCGGCGTAGGACACAGCGCGGGCGGCGGCGCGCCGATCGAGGTGCCGTACAAGGGCACCGGGAGGACCGGCAGCCATGCGTCGCAGCCCTCCCTCCCCGTATGACAGCGGCCGGTAGAGGAACCGCGGAGGTGTGTGGCAGTAGACGAAGGCGCGAGGGTGGTGCACGTGATGGGCGAAGGCGGAGCTGGAGACGACCACGGTGTCGAAGCGGGACAGGTCGAGGGATGAGAACACCAGGGGGAAGATCGGAGCGTAGAGGCGGAATGCCCGGGGCCGGATGAGCCAACCCGACGATGCCCGCACGTCCAGGTCCCGGAACTCTGCGAACGTCCCGTCTGGTTCGTAGACAGACGTGTAGATCGGAGCGTCGGGGTACGCCAGCGCGAGCTGCAACACCAGCCGCTCCGCGCCGCCGGTCTGCGTCAGGAAGTCGTGGACGAGAGCGACGCTGATCGGTGGAGTGTAGGCCAGCCTCCACCACTACACTGCTACAGTACTGTGGTCATGAGGTGCGCAGGGCGGTGCTACCGTTGACGAGGTGCACCCCGTCACAGGTCGGATTGAGCGCTGTCATCCCCACGTGCCGACGCCCCCACCTGCTGCCCGAAGCACTCGAACCCCTCTTCAGTGACACCGCCGTCGAAGAGATCGTCGTCGTGGACGACGGGTCCGGGGATACGACAGCCGAGGTCTGCGAGCAACTCGCCGCCACCGCGCCAAAGCTGCGCCTGATCCAGCAACCCAACCAAGGCCCGGCGGAAGCCCGCCGCAAGGGTGCTCGAGCCGCCAGCGGGCGGATCGTCCTCATGCTCGACGATGACGTTGTCGCCGGACCGGGCCTCGGCTCGATGCACCTCGAGCACCACAAGCGGGACCCTCACGGTCTCGTCCTCGTCGGCTACATGCCCCCCGATCTCCCCGTCCGGAGGAAGGCCGCCGACTTCCCGGTGCACCTCTACGCTCGAGACTACGAAGCGGTCTGTCGTCGCTACGAGGCGGACCCAGATGAGGTCCTCCTCAACCTGTGGGGTGGTCACTTCTCGGTGCGACGCGACCTCCTCCTCGCTGCGGACTCCGTCCCCGCCGTAGCGGCCCACGAAGACCAGATCCTCGGGTGGAACCTCCGCGCGCTTGGCTGCCACGGTCGCTTCGACCCTGGCCTGCCGTCACGTCACCGGTACGAACGCACCCCCGCGAGGTACTTCCAGGATCACGAGCGGCGCGGAAGAGCCCTTGCCCTCCTCCCGGATCCCCCTACCGACGGCGTCCTCGTTATCCCGGCGGTGGGTCCCGGTGCCATCCGCGCCCTCGAGCGCCGCCTGGCAGGCGCTCCGACTGCGATGAGCCTCCTCCGTGCGGCTATGTTTGGCCTGGGTGTGGTTCGGGCGTGGAGGGCCCAGCTCGGGCTGGCTCGGGTCGTTCGCTCGAGCATTGGCTACCGCGCCTACCGCTCGACGCTCGCTGATCTCGATCACCCCACCTCTTCTGGGCCGGTGAGCCCCAGTACGTGACGGAGCTCGGCGAGTTGGTTCTCCCAGCGGCGCTCTTGACGCACCCTCGAATCCACCAGGTGCCCGATCCGCCCAGCGTAAGACTCAGCGAGCTCCCGAACGCCGGCGACGATGCCCTCCGCATCATTGCGGACCCGGATCGCCTCGGGGAACAACTCGGCCATGAGGGGCCAGTCCGACACGACAAGAGGCCGGCCGGCCCACACTGCCTCAAAGGCGGCCCGCATGGCCGAGGTGGGCTCGGTTGAGAGTGTCATGACGGCATCCGACGCGTACACCGCATCCCGGTAGTCCGGGAACGGCAACAACCCGGTCAAGGTGACGTTCGGGGGCACCAGCGCGCGGAGCTTCTCGGGGAACTTCCTCAAGTCGCCGGTTATGTGCACCTCCAGACTCGGCAATGATCGGGCGGCGTCGAGCACCTCCTCCACCGGCTCGTCCCCCCCGAAGGTGCAGACGTAGAGGAGGCGGGTCAATCCGCGAACAGCAGGGAGCGGGCGCAGCTCCCAGGTCCCGGGTGCCTCGTGGAGGATGAGAGCGCGGCCTCCCCAGCGCTCGACAACACCCGCCCAGTGCTCGGCCGTGACCAGACAGGCCGCCGCCAGCGGCACCATTCGCCGGTGCACAGGCACGAGGCGGGCGGCCACGCGGTCCCCCTGGGCCCCGAAGGATCCCGGGTGGTCGTCGAGCACCACCGTGGCACCGGTGAAGCGGGCGTACAGAAGAGCGATGATGCCAGGGAACACCGGAGGGTTGGTAACGATGAGGCGGCGGGGCTGCCGGAGGAGGAGCATCGCTGAAGTGACCCAAGCCGAGAGAAGCCAGCGCAGAGGTGGGGCCGGACGCCACTTGGCTCGGGGTGGCAGGCAGGCCAGAGCGGTCCCGCCGAGCGCGCCTGCTATCTCCGCCGACCGCCCGGCGACCGCACCCCACGAGAGGAACAGCGTCTGCCGATCGGGCAGCGGGCCCGGCAGACCGGATCTCGCCCTCACCCGCCCGACGATGCCTGCGCCCAACTCGGGCAGGGGCTACCGCGCATCGCTTCCCACGATGCCCGACGGCCGGCGATCGACTACCCGAGCGCTGAGCGGGGAAGGACGCTCGACGAGCTCGAGCAACTCGGATCGGCGCGCCTGGCGACGCGGGAGCAGGACGGCCCAGTCGGGTCCGTGCCCGAACTGGGTGAGCAACCGTACGGCACCCTCGACATCGGCGCGGCGCGTGCCCTCCACCACCACGAGGACGACCATCCCGGACGTGAGCGCGGCCTGCTGGCCCACTTGCGCCGACCCAGGTGCACCGTAGGCCTGGAAGCTCGTAGCGGCGACGCCAGTGCCGCCCGACTTCCGTCGCGGCAGACTGTCCTCGGCTGCTGGAAGGCTGACGAGCCTGGCCAAGACGGATGTCAGTCGCTCGACGTCGTCGGCGTCCTGCGGTCGGGTCGAGACGACGGCGACGACCTGGCTGCGTGGCACAGACTGGCACCAGCGTCCGACGAGGGCGACTGCGGCATCACCCCAGAGCTGGTTCTTGTCGCTCACCGGGACTCGGAGGATCCGGCCGAGTTGGCCGGCTGCGTCGACCCTGGCATCGAGCCATTCCCAGATCGCCATCAGGATGGCACCGAGGAGGACCCCGGCGAGAACGGCCACCAAGACGATGACGATGGTGCTCGCACCCACTCTTGTCGCGCCTCCCGGGAGGCTGGCGAGTCGAACCGACTGCGGGGGCACCGTGTCGCTCACGGCATGGGCGCCGGTCAACGCATTCGCCAAGGAGACGGCACCCCGCAAGGCCAGCCCTGCAGTCGGAGCCTTGTACTCGAGCTTGAGGATACCGGTCGTCGACGGGGCGAGGACCACGATCGAGTGGTGGACCGTTGCCACCGACTCGCCCAGTTGGCCTGCGAGGGCTTGGAGGATCGCTGAGTCGTCGGGGATCAACCCGGCGTAGGTCGTCGCCAGCTGCGCGGCCTCCGCCGCCTGTCCCGGATTGGTCCGCGTCGCGCCGGGGTTGACGTAGGCGATCGCCGTGGCGCGATAGCTCACACGGGCAGTGGAGGAGATAGCGATGGCAGCTCCAACCGCCAAGAGGGTCGTGACGACGACGACCCAGCCCCGGCGGCGGAGCACCGCCCAGTTGGTCCCATCGCTTGTGCGTGCCGACCCGCCTCTCACCATCGGGCCTCCGCCCTGCGGGTGCTGGACCCGAAGGGCAGGTTGGTACCACCCGTGGACGACAGCACCCGCCTGTTGAGGCTCACCTATCCATTCTATCGGGGTCGGTTCAGGTCGGCTCGGCAGGTCATCCGATCCCGACGAACCGCGCGAAGCGACCGGTCGGCTGGCCGAGGTCGTGAGCATCACCGAAGCCCCGGACCACCCCGCTCCGGGTCACGAGCCAGAATCCGCGGAGATCGGGGGTCGAGGCCATTCCCGACACACTGCCGCTGAGGAGCCGCCGGGCGGACGACACGTACCGTGTGGCATCCCCAAAGGCGATCACTCGACTGTTCCTCGCGACCAACCAGTAGCCGGCCCCACCGGGCGACGGCTGCAGAGCCACGAATGAGCCGGCGATGTGACGCCTCCAAGCAGACCCGGCAAAGCGCGCCGTGCCATGGTTGAAGACGCGACCCCCGCGGGTGACCAGCCAGTAGCCCTCACCAGCCGGAGCCGCGGCGATGGCGACGAAGGGACCGCCCACTGCGGTGTGGAGGTTGGACCCCTCGAAACGAGCGTCGCCGAAGCGGATCACCTGACCACGGTCGGTGAGCAGCCAGTAGCCGCGGTGGTCGGGAGTAGCTGCGATGGCCACGACGGAGCCACCTGGATCCAGCCGGCGGGCGCTTCCGTAGTAGGCCGCCCCACCGATCGGCTGCACCCGTCCGGCAGCGTTGACGAGCCATGCAGCACCCGGTGCGCCCGCACCAGCGACACCCACCACCCCAGGGATGGCCGACCGCTCAACCCGGGTGGCAGCACCAGCGGTGAATGACCACAGTCCTCCCGAGGCACTGGCGACGGTGTAATGCTCCACCGGCCTTGTGCTGGACGTCCCTGCAGCAGGGGCGGGCGCTGTAGCAGGAGCCGGCGGGACACTCGTGGTGGGCTCGCTGACGGGGCTGCCGATGGGCGGCGGAGGGGGCGGAGGTGGCGGAGGTGGTGCCGCCGAGGGATCCGCCGTGGTGGACGGGTCGCCCCCCGCGTCAACCGTCGTCGGCGGGCTCACCGTCGTCGGTGGGGCGGCGGTCGTCGACGGGTCCACCCCCGGGTCAACCGTCGTCGGCGGGCTCACCGTCGTCGGCGGGACGGCGGTCGTTGACGGCGGTGTCCCTCCGCCAGCACTCGAACCCGTGGCAACCGAGGTCGAAGCATCGCCTTCGCCCGCCTGCAGGTCGGAGATGAAGGCTTGGTAGCTCTGCGGGACGGAGGACGAGGAACTGGTCCCGTAGTCCCAGAAGATGGCGTTCGCCACGTTGTTGGTGGAGATCCACTGCATCATCTCGTTGACGAAGGCGGCGTTGTCCCCGGATCCCTGGGCCGTCCCGTCGTTCCACAGTCCCCACTCGGGGAGCGACACCGGTTTGCCATGGGACGCCGCGAAGGCGGTCAGCCAGTTGAGACCGTAGGGCTCGGTGAGGATCGTGTTCCACTCCGTGGCGTTGCCAGGCATGGACGGCCACTGGGTGTCGTACACGTCGAGCCCGATGATGTCGACGTAGGCGTCGCCGGGATAGTAGTTGGCGAGGTTACCCACGCCGAGGTCTCCCCGCGTCGGGTTCCACTCGAATTGAAACTGCTGACCGGCGACCGACCGCATCGACGTGACGATGTTCTTCCAGTACTGCACGAAAGCGGCGGCCTGCCCGTTGGCGGCCCACGGGAACCAGCCGCCGTTGAACTCCCACCCGAGGCGAATGATCGAGCTGCCCTGCCCGTCGGCCACGAGACGCTGGGCCAGCGTCACGAAGTACGTGTTGTAGGCACCGCTCGCACCCTGGGCGAGCGAGCCGCCGCTGTTGGGGAGGATGGGCACCCCCCAGATCATCTTGAACCCCGATCCGGCCCACTGCGAGGTGAACCAGTTGGGATCGGAGATCGAAGCCCAGCTCGACCCGTCGAGGAAATCCATGGCGTAGCGGATCTGGCCACCAGACGCGGCGTTGACGGCTTGGGCCGCCGACACGTTGACCGGTCCGGTGTACACGCCCATGACCGAGGGCGCCGGAGAGCTCGACGTGTACGAAGCCAGCGCGGCTGTCGAGCCAAGGGTCGCTGCTTCACCTGGCATGCCTGCGACAGCGGCGCCAACGATCGAGAGCGAGGCCAGCACGATGACCGCAGACCGCCCGAGCCCCGAGCCGGGCACGGAGCCTGCGAAGCTGCCGCGCATCCGCCGGGGAGCTCTCGGGAGTGCCATGGGCAGTGTCTCGGCCATGCACGCTGCGCGCTGAAGATGGCGGCGCAAACCACGCAGTACGAGCAATCCGCGCCGGCCCGAGCCCTGGCGTCACCTCCCCTCCCCATCGACCCCCCGCTCCGCTACCCTGTCGGCGCCCGGGTACCTCCAGGCAGGCACAACCCAACCCCTCACCTACGGAGATCTTGGACCTGGTCCTCAGAGGAAGCACGGAGCGTGCTACGACACGAGGGGCGTCCGGCACCATCCAGGTCCTCCTCTATTCGGATGCACGGGAGGTCGGGGGCGCCGAGTTGAGTGCCGCCCGCCTCGTGGCATGCCTTCCCGACTCGATTAGGGTTCGGGTCGCCGCGATCGACAGCGGGGTTCTCGCCACGCTCGGGGGCGGTCGACCGGGCATCGATGGGTACCTCCTCCCCTCGGCCAGCAAGCGTGAGCTGGGCGCTGTCGCCGCCCACCTCGCCTTCTTCCGGCGACGGGCTGGCGAGTTGGACGTCGTGCACCTCAACCTGCGAACCCCATGGTCGTGCCAGTACGCACTTCTCGGTGCAACAGTGGCCGGCATCCCCGTCGTGACCACTGCCCATGCGGTGGTGAGAGCCTCCGGGTGGCTGCAAGGTCATCTTGCCCGCCGCCTCTTTGGACACGTCCGCTGCTGCGTGACCGTCTCCCACTGGGCAGCGGGGGAGGTCGCGTCGATGTGGGGTCTTCCGGAGTCCGTGGTGCGGGTGATCCCCAACGGCATCAACCCAGCAACGATCGTCTCTGGCAGGGCGGGGCCGATCGCCGGTCGCCGGTCGCCGGTCGTCGGCTGCGTCGGACGGCTCTCGCCCGAGAAGGGTTTCGACATCGCTCTTCGGGCCCTCCTGGACTTGCCAGGGGTCCGACTCGAAGTCGTCGGCGACGGCTTGGAGCGGCCGGCGCTCGAGTCGCTGGCCACCTCCCTGGGTGTAGCTGACCGGGTCGAGTTCCTCGGCTGGATGGCCGACCCGACTGCGAGGATGGCCTCCTGGGATGCGCTGGCCGTCCCGTCCCGGCTGGAGAGTTTTGGTGTCGTCGCCGTGGAGGCTATGCTCGTCGGCGTGCCGGTTGTGGCTGCCGCCGCCGGTGGTCTCCCAGAGGTCGTCAGGGACGGGGAGACCGGCGTGCTCGTCCAGGTGGAGAGCCCAAACGCTTTGGCGGCAGGCCTCCGCCAGGTGCTCCACGATGGTGCATACCGCCGCCGGCTGGTCCTCTCGGCGACGGAGGCGGTGCGAAGGGACTTCACGTCTGCTGCGATGGCCGAGCGCTACGCCGAGGTCTACTCCCAGGTGAGCTCCCCACTGGCGTGAGTGGCGACTATCCCCAGTTCCGCCGCCGGAGCAGTCGGGCTCGGATCCTGCTGCCACCCGTTATCCTCGCGTACCACAGCGTCAACGACGTGCCGCTCGCTCTTGACTACTACCGCCTGGCGACACCACCAGCCCAACTGGACAGGGACCTTCGGTTCTTCAGATGCCTGGGGTACCGGACTGTCACCTTCTCGGAGATGGCCCGGCGAGCATCCCAGGGTGGCGCGCGAGGACACCTGGCGGTGACCTTCGACGACGGCTTCGCCGACAACCTCACGGCCGCCGTCCAAGTGCTCGCACGCCACGGCACCCCGGCGACCACGTTCGTCATCGCCGGGATGCTCGGCGAGCCCCATCCTGATGCGCCCGCCAGCTCCATCCTCAGCGCCCCACAAGTCCGGGATCTGAGGCGCGCCGGTTTCGAGATCGGGGCTCACGGCGTGCACCACGTCGACCTGACCTCCGTACCTCGCGCCGTCGCCTGCGAGGAGATGCGGAGGTCCAAGCTCCTGCTGGAGGACGTGCTCCAGGAACGGATAGCCGCCCTCGCGTACCCGTTCGGCAAGACCGACCTCGGGGTCGCCGCGGATGCAGCGGCAGCCGGTTTCGAGGCCGCCTGTGTCATCCACGGAGGGACGTGGACGAACCCCTGGATGCTGCCGCGGGTCCCAACCGGCAACGCCATGCGGCTGCGGCGGGTATGGCTGTCCAGTCACCCGCGACTGGAGGTTCTCGCCGACTGGATCCTCAGCCTCTCACGACGGTCGCCCGTGCCGGGATCGGCGGGACTGAAGCCGAGCTGACCCTGCGGCCGGTCGCTGCCAGACGCGTGTCGCTAGGACCCATCGGCGGTTGGAGTGGATCGGCGAGCCGGCCCTTCCCCGGCGCCAGTTCCCATGGGCGGGGAGGTGCTTGGCGACACGCGCTGGGCACCCCGACGCCACTGGCTGGGGCAGCCAACTCCGAGCAGTCGGGCGAGCACGGGAACGGCAACGGGGGCCACCGTCGCCGGCTCGGCAACCTGGTAGTGGTAATGAAGTCCGGGGGTCCCGTTCACCTCGAGCACCGCGCCGCCGGCAACGTGGAGTGGCACGGACGTGTCTGGTGTCACCAGGTCGATCCCAGCCAGGCGGAGGCGCGTCAGTCGCACCGCCCGGGCGCATTGCGCGACAAGCTCGGGCGCAAACGACTCCACCGTCTCGTTCTCCCCGGCGGCGTTGTAGCTGACCTTGCCCGTCACCTCGACTCGGTGACCTCGTGGAGCCACCGAGCCGATGTCGTACCCCTGGCGGGTCAGCGCCAGCTCGCAGTCAAGGTCCACCCGGATGAGACGCGCCGCCTCGTCGTGCCCAGACGACAACCTCCGGCGGTTCTCCGCGGCGATCAACTGACCCACCGTCGACGACCCGTCGCCCGTCACGGCGGCTGGCCTGCGCCGCACGGCCCCGAGCAGCTCCCCGTCAAGGAACAGCAACCGGTACTCATGGCCCGGCACCTGGCGCTCGACAAGGATGCGGTCTGCCCAACGGCCCGCTGCCAGCCAGGCGCGCACCAACTCGTCAGGCGTCCGCACGTTGCAGGTCACCCCCGCACCGCCACCCGTACCTGCCGCTGGCTTCACCACGTGACCCGGGGCATCCCCTGAGCCGCCGAGCACCAACGGCATGGAAGCCCGGAGACGGCGGCGATCGAGCTCGAGATGCTCAGGCACGGCGATCCCGCTATCGGCGAGCACCGCATGCACCAGTGGCTTGTTTAACGCAAAGGCAGTTGTGGACGGATGGTCGAGCATCACCAGGTTCTGCCAGACGATGGTCTCCACCCTTCCCGAGCGGATCACCATGAAGCCGTCCGAGAGTTGCTCCACGTCGGCCCCGAGTTGTTCGGCAGCCTGCTGCCAAATCCGGATGTACGCCTCGCTGTGGTAGGACGCAAGCCGCCGATCGTGTGCCGGGGCCGCACGGCGTTCCTGGATCAGGGTTCGCAAGCCACCTGAGCGCATGCGGTCGATGCGGGGAGCGACTCGCCGGCCGGGTCCAGGGGCCGTGGATACCGCCTCGAGTACGATCGACATCGCTTTCGGTGTCAACGTCCCCCGCCCTTTGCGGCGCGCTTCACATGCCGACGTTGCCCGAAGCAACCCACGCTCGCGGCTACCGAACCCGAGCCGCACGCCCCCTGCCCTCCCGTATTGACGCAGGTCCGGCAACGAACCGCCCTACTTGCCCTGTCCAAGAGGCATACCCGCTGGCTATCGCCGGCACAGGATCACGTGGATCCCAAACGGGGAACTGCGGCCAGTGCACAAGGCTCGCAAGATACCGTCCAGTTGACATCTCTCCGCATTGCCGATAGGCGCGGAACGCCTTTATATCCGCTGTCGGCAACCACTGCCACTTGTTCTCAACGAATCCCACCGGTGCTTCGACAGGGCGTCCGATAGCCGCGCAGTAGGAGATGTGAGCAAGATCGATGCCAGCAGCCCTCAACAGGCCGTCCGCTGCGGTCAGCCGCGGATTGCACTCGATAAGTTTTAGCTGCCCGTCGCGGCCGTCACGCTTGAACTCCACATTGCCGATGCCTCGCAGACCCACACCCTGGAAGAACCTGAGCCCAAGCGCAGCCACATCGGCCTGCCATTCCGTCTTGTGGTAGGTGCCGCCGCCGAAGTGAATGGGGTACTGACGGAGCTTGCGCTTCGTGAAATGGAATAGCGCTGTACCATCCCCGTCGAGGTAACTGTAATACGAGCAGTAATTGTCATCGGGCCCCTCCACAACCTCGGTCAGGAGCATTGGCACGCCAAGCTCGGCCACCGGCAGGAGAACGCGCCGCGCCTCCTCCTCATCACTCAGTCGCATCCCCTTCACGATCGCCCACGCGGGGAGCTGGACCCGGGAACGAGAAAGAGCCTGCAATAGCACGTTGGGCTGGGCCGGTTTCGTGGCGCAAGGATAGGACATCCTTCCCGCCTCTACCACAAGGCTTTCGGGGTCCGAGACTGTGGCGGTTCGGGGACTCGGGACGCCGAGCTCGCGAGCGAGCTGGTAAGTCCTTGCCTTGTCCAGCATCGCCAGGAGGACAGCGGGATCAGCTTCGATTGGTCGGTGGCCGGCCTCGAGCAAGTCCCCCCGCCACCGGCCGAGCACCTCGACGCCGTCATCGGTGCATGGGATCACAACCGACGGCTCAGCGTCCATCAGCCATTCCATCCAGCCCTGCCCGACGCCGCTCGCCGCGAAGTCGACGAACTTGCGGCAGAAGCGCGACCATGAGGCGAGGGGTCGGGACGCCCCATCGTGGAGGATGTCGACCGCCACACCCCGACGCCCTAGTGACCTGGCCGCTGACAACGTGTTCAGGGTCCCCCCCAATAGGACGGCAGGGAGCTGGCTAGGGCGTCGGTTCACGTCTCCGGGGTCCAACTAAAAGCGAGGACCGTTCCCACCGGTCGGCCCGAGCGGGTCATGCCCTGCAGCTGGATGGAGAGGGCTTCCCACCGGCGCAGCCGATTGCCTCTCAATCTTGCGCCATGTGCTTTGACTCCAGTCGCAATCTTCAAACCATCTGTCAATCTAATCGACAGGCGATTCTTCACGGAACCTCCAACGCGGTGGCCACCCTTCTGGCGACCGTCTCCAGCCCCAGCTCCACACAAACAGCGACAACCTGACGAACGTCAGCATCCTCGATCGGGATCCCATCACGGCGACGACGGGCTGCCAGGACAGCCCCATCCTGGCCAGGATAGCGGACGGGTGTGCTCCCTGAGACCGGTGGCAGCATCTCCAATCGACCAACCATCTCCGACAGCCGATCGCCGTCCGTAGGATCGGCAAGGCGCCCGTGATCGATCGCCAGGAACACTTGACCGACGTTCTGGGGACGGTCGAAGTCCCGGTACATGGAACCCATCTGATCGTCGCAGTCAGCGCCAGCGAGCAGCACAGCGAGCGCGCTGATGGCCATCGCCAGTCCGGAGCCCTTCGGACCACCGACCGAGAGCAGGCTGCCGGCCAACGCCCGCGCAGGGTCAGTCGTTGGTCGACCATCTGCGTCGACCGCCCAACCTTCGGGAATGGCCGTGCCCAGGTCCCGTGCCCGTGTGATCCTGCCCTGGGCGGCGACGCTCGATGACATATCGAGCACGAGGGGCTCCCGCCCAGGCAAGGGGACGCCGATCGCGAGAGGGTTGGTGCCGAAGAATGCCTCCGTCGCGCCGAAGGGCGCCATCCTCGCCACCGCGTTCGTCATCACCATCCCAACCATGCCGCTGCAGGCCACCTTGCGGGCATAGAAGCCAGCAGCACCGAAGTGGCTGCCGCGGCGCAGGGTGACCAAGCCCACTCCATGCTGCTGACCTAGTGCCACGGCTCGCCCCACCGCCTTCACGGCCGCTGCCGGACCCAGAGCATTGGCTGCGTCCATTCGGCACATACAGCCAGCGTCGGCCACCACCTTCATGTCGGTGGTCCCGCCTGCCAACCCCGCGCCTACACGCCGCATGTAGATTGGTACCCGCTGGAAGCCATGCGAGTCGATCCCCCGCAGGTTGGCATCGACGAGCACCTCCGCGACGGCAGCCGAATCGGAAGATGCCAATCCGAGCGCAACGAAGCACTCCTCGATGACGGCCCCCAGCACCGGCGCCGCTATCCGCCTCGCTGATCCCATCACTCAGATCTCCGGGGGAAGGCCTCCCGAGGCCAGCACCGCATCCACCCAAGCGTTGGAAAAACGGCCCTGGGCCACGGCCCGCACGTAATCAGCTTCGCCGGCGGCGTGACTGCGGACCCGACCCAGCAACTCCGTCGCGGCATCACGCGGCACGACAACGACCCCGTCGGTGTCGCCGATGACGATGTCACCTGGCTGGACAACGATCCCGCCCACCGAGACAGGATAGTTCACCTCGCCGGGGCCACGATGGAGCGGGCCGATCGGGCTGATGCCACGGGCAAATACGGGGAAGTCCCCGAGGGCACGCACGGCGTCCACGTCCCGTACCAGTCCGTCAACGATGAAGCCAGCGATTCCACGGTGACGCGCCTTCGTGGCAATCAGATCACCCAACACAGCGTTGACAGTCGAGGAGCTTGCGTCGACCACAACCACATCGCCTGGACGAGCAATGTCAAGACTCTTGTGAACCATGAGATTGTCGCCAGGGAAAACCTTCACCGTGCAAGCAGGGCCGATAACCCGGAGTCGGTCGTCCGTCACGGCATGTATATCTGAGCACATCGTATACAGCCGGTTCATGAGGTCAGAAATCAACGCCGTGGAGAATCCGCTGAACCCCTCCAGCACGGCTCGCTCCGGGCGGGCCGCCTCCGTGCGTATCCGGAACCCTGGACCAGGATGAAGCTCAGCGGATTGTGGCTTGGCCGGCACGTCAGCGCGGCGAGCCCCATCGTCCAGTGCGGTCATCGGCTCGAACCTTTCTATCGCGTACCGACCCCTCACTGACCAAGGGGGTCCATCGGCAAGACATGATAGCTCGCTCTACCACGCTATTGGAGTGATCATCCGCTTCGCGCACCCGGGCGGTGGGCGCTGATGACCGGTGGACCTCCACATGGGTCATACTTGGCCGGTGGCGGGAACCCACCAGCTAGCAGTCTCGGCGTCGTCGTGACCCGCCGGCGGACCGGGGACGGCCGGACGCCGGCCCCGGATGCCCCCCCAGCCAAGCTCCGGGAACTGGCTTTCCGGGGCGGCAGCTACCTGGCGCTCCGAGAAGGGCTCGGCATGCTGATCCGCCTCGTCGGGGTGATGGTCGTGACGCGGACCATCGGGCCGCGCGACTTCGGATTGTACGTAGCAGCAGCAGCGTTCGCCGCTCTCGTAGCCTCCGTCGCACAACTCGGTGCAGAAGTGTACCTCATACGCCAGCCCGAGGAGCCACCCCTCGAGCAGTACCACGAAGTGTTCAGTGCCCTTGTAGTGGTGTCCGTGGCGGTCACCGCCTTGTCCTTCGCCTTCTCCTGGCCGGCCGAGCTCCTACTCGGGCCCAACGGCGCGGTGAGCGCCTTCCGGATCCTCGTACTGGCCGTGCCCGTGAACATCCTGTGGGCACCCGCCCAAGCGCGGATCGAGCGCCACTTCCAGTACCGGCGAATGGCGCTCATAGAGGTCGCCGGGGACGCCGCCCTCTACGGTACGGCAGTACCCTTGGCGCTCCTCGGCTTCGGGGTCATGGCGCCCGTCTTCGGATACCTCGCCTGGCAGTGCACACTGTTCGCCGGCAGTGCCATCGCCGCCCGCCTGCTACCCCGCTGGCGGTGGTCGGCGAGGACGTCCCGGGAGCTCTTACGCCATGGAATCAAGATCGGAA
>JAKAQB010000066.1 GCA_021811865.1 Actinomycetes bacterium
GCGCCACGCCGATCGACACGGCCATCACGTCGACGCCACCGCCCGCCGCCCAACACCTACGGCCACCTCAACTGCTCCCACGGCGGCCCACACCCTCATGGCGACCCCAAAGACCTGAACGGTTACGCCGCGAGAGTGAACCCTTCGAGCTCGCCGCCAAACATCCCAGCCTGAATCGGCCCGTCGTCTGTGGCAGCGATCGCTCTCGCGTGCTGACTTATCCGGGGGTACTGCTGCCCCCACAGGCCGGTGCGGGGAAGCCAGTACCCGCCGTACCTCTGGGGTGCGTGCAGAGTTGAGCTCTCCGTGTCGCTCTCGGAGGCGCGCGCGTTCCAGTAGATGCTTGACGCGGCGAGGAGGTACTCGGTCGTCTCGGCGGCTCGGTCGAGGTCGGTGACGGTGAGAAGAAGGCTGCGGGTAAGGGCTGATCGGATGACGTCGCGCAGGTGATCGACTGGGCTGTCGTTGGCTCGGAGCCCGGTTGGTCGCCCGTTCTGGTTGTAGAAACCGCCGAGCACCTGCCCTGGGTCGAGGGTGCACGCCGCGGGGCCTCGCCGTCCCGACGAGCTGACGTCGAGCTGCAGCGCGTCCAGTCGAGCGAGGAGGTCCCACCGGTTGGCGGCCGCGGCAGCTACGGCGCCGGTCTGGAAGAGGAGAAGCCCTGGGTAGCGCGTGAGGTTGATGAGCGGCGTGCTCCCACCCGCCGGTGGCCTGCCGACGCGCTCAGCGAAGTCGGCGATCGCTGGGATCCACCAAGCATCGGTCTGACGGTCTCCCCAGTACGCGGCGATCGCCACGACGGCGAGGAGGATCTCCGACTCGGCTTCGAGTGCCTCGACGTCGCGTCCGTAACCCTCGAGGGTCCCGCCTTGGAAGTTGTCTCTGGCTATCTGGGGGCTGGCGGCGACGCTCGCGAGCTGCTCTTTGATCAGGTCGTGCAGCCGTATCCGGTCCCCGCCCTCGGCGATCGCCCGCTTTGCCATAGCGGAGGCGAGCGTCACGGTCTGCGGGACGGGGCGGTCGATCTCTGCGAGGGCTGCGGTCGCCTCGGCCACTTTGTCGAAGAACGCGTCCGCGGTCTCGGTCGCGACGGTGGCACCTCGCAGGTCAACGAGGCGTTTGGCGTTGTCGCTCAGCGAGCCGGGATCGACCCACCACGTGGAGAAACGTCTGGTTGCCGAGCGCTCAATCGCCGTGCGCAGAGCCACGTCGTAGGTCGCCGACCAGCCGACAACGATCAAGCCGTACTCGTCGAAGACGCGGTCAAGCAGGCGATCAACGGGCGGCTGGTAGGAGGCAAGCTCCTCGGTCGTGTTGAGCAGACCGGGATCGAGGTAGTCGCCGTGCAGCTTGATCACCTGACAGCGTTGCAAGTGCAAGGGCAGCGCCCCCGCGACCGCGGTGGGGGTCGCCGTGACGACGTAGGGAACGCCTTGAGCGTCGAGCGCGTGCTCGACCAGCCGGTCGAAGTTCGTGGTGAGGATCACCGTGACCAGGCCGGCGCTCGCCAGCTGGGCAAGGCCACGGTGTGCAGCGGTCGGAACCTTCAGCCCTTGCTCCCGCTCCTCCTCGGTGGGCTCGAAGTAGCCCCGGAGCAGCCCGACGCGCTCTTCGGGGCGCGAGGTGAGCCCGGCGAGGATCTGGTCGTAGGTGGCAGGCGTGCCGGTCTGCGCCGAGTACCAGGAAACCGGGTCGGCGGCCGCTTCCTCTTGCGCGCCGAGCGCGACGGCGTGCCGCCGGCAAAGGTCAACAAGGACCTCGTATCCGGTCGGCACGCCGGCGGCCCGAGAGACGCCGCTGCCGAGGAGCACGGCGTATGCCCCTGGCGTGGCATGAAGGGCGAAGGCGGCAGCGATCTCAGGTGAGACGCCGGTCATGGTCCGCTTGTCCCTTCGCCAGAATGGGTGCGGCGGCGTCGAGGTCGCAATGTCCTCATGCGGCCGGGTCCGCCGCTTCAGACATAGAGCCGCTCGCGAGGGCGGCACGGGCCTGGTCGATGGTCAGAAGGACCGAGCCCTGCAGTCCCTCAAGGCCGGTGACAACCTTGCCGGCCCCGTTTCGGACGGCCACCGCTGCCTTGATGATGTCGCCCATCTCGACGAGCCTGCGGCGAGCATCGTCGAGCTTGGCATCGACGAGGCGCAGATCGCCAGATCGGTCATCGGTAAGGCGGCGCTGAGCTTGCACGAGAAGGAGCTGGATCGTGGCCCGCAGCAGCCCGGGGTCGTCCTCGTCCGGGTTGAAGGCGACAACCATGCGGGTCGGCGAGATGATCGCTACCAGCTCGTTGCCGGGGGTCAGCTCGCGGGTAGGCACAATCCCCAGGGCAGCCTGGGCGCCGCGGTTGCGCTCGGCGACGTCGAGATACTGCTGCCAATTGCGGGGGTGCCCCTGGGTGGTCAGCTCTACGACAACGCATGGGGCCGGACCGCCAGCCTCCACAGCCGCTGCCTCGACCACGCCGTCGCCCTTCTTGCAGGCCTTGACTCGACCGACGCTGTCGGAGGTGTCGGTATACGAGCACGCCATGCCAACGGCGATGGCCTCCAGGCTGGCTCCCACGCGCTCCTGAAATGGCTTGCCCTTCGCCGGTGACGCTTCCTGGGCAGCGGCCACGGCTGCGGCGGTGGTTGCCGCGGCGGCAGCTCCGCCGACCAGCTCCTGCACGTGGTCGAGCCTTGAGGTCAGCTCGGCGTGGTGGCGCTGCTGCTGGTCGATCATCCGTCGCTCAAGGGCGCCGAGCGGGCTGGAAGGGTTGTTAACGTCGAGCGTCTTGCCGACCTCGGAGAGCGTGGAGGTAAGGCTGCCGTGCCAGGCCACCTGGGCGTCGCTCATCGCTCGTCCGATGATGTCTTTGATGGCGCCGACGACGGCTCCGTCGCTTCCGGCGAGCAGGCGATCCAGGTCGCGCTGGAGACCGTCCATCGTCGTGGTGAGGCCCGTGGTGAGGTCCTGATGAAATCGCTCTCGGGCGGATTCGATGATCTTGGCCGTCTCCTCGGTTGCCTCCTTGGTTGCCTTCGTGGTGAGGTCGACCGCCCGCGTGCTGGCGCGTACGGCGTCCTCGACGAGACTGGTTCCTGCCGTCTCGGCCCGCTCGGCCAGTTGGCTGACCGTCCCTGCGAGCGAGATCGCGGTGGTGCTGTCGGCGGTGGCGCGCAGCACGCGGGCGCCGAGGCAGACCGCGGTCCGGTGGAACTCCGACAGGTCGCATCCCTCGACGTCGCTGAGATCCACGGTCTCGCCGCGGGCGCCTTTGCTCCAGTGCAACGCTTCGGCGGTCACCTCCGCGTCGTCGACGACGGCCGAGGTGACGACCAGGCCGACGCCGCCCTGGAACCGCACCGGCGGCAGAGTGTCTTCCGACGTGATCGTCTCGACAGAGAGACCTCCGGCAGCTGTCGGACCAGGCTCCCTGGAATGATCAATGCTTCGTACCGTGCTCAAGTTGAACTTCTCCTCTCTTGTTGGATGGGTGAGCTCGGATAGGCCCGCGGTACGATCGTCATCGCCAGATGAGTGCCGCACCACGGTGCCCGGTGAAGGGGCTCGCTAAGCGAGCCCCTTCACGGTCTTCGGGCTTCAGCGTCTTGTCCTTGTGTCACCTCCTGCTCGGTATCGGTCAGCCGCCTCAGTTCGTCTTGACGAATCACTAGTGCGACTTATTCAGTTATACCGAACAACCGGGTGGGCTGTCAATCCTCGTCTCGGGATCGGCGGGCTCGGACGATGGCGAGGTCGGTCACGGCAGATCCTTCATCCTCGATTTGGATATCAACGCACGCCGCGGTGAGCTGGCGCGCTCTCGTGGCCGTCGTGAAAACATCTCCGACTCCCGCGCAGATTCGGGCCTCGACCGGACCGTAGGCGGGGCTCCAGCTGACGGCTGCCGGCGTGCCCGCGGCCGCGAGAGCGGCGACGAGCCGGTGCCGGAGCCGGACCTGGTCAGTCGGGGTTCGACAGACCGTGCCGTCAGGCCGGCTGGCCCAGGCGGTGACTGCCTGGAGCGCCTTCGCCTCCTGCGCGCTTGGCGGTCCGGTTCCGACCGTCGTGTCCGTCGGATTGAAGGTGAGGGCGGTCCACCGATCGTCGCTGACGTCGCGGAACGCTACCCCGGCGACCTCAAGCAGCTGGCGGAGCCTGATGTCGGCTTGGAGACGTCGCGGGACTCGGATGACGGAGGGCTCCAAGAGGGCGAGGGCGTTGCGAGTGGCGATGACCTGGTCACCGTCGGGTGGGTCATAGGGCAGGCTTTGCGGGTGGGCGAGTTCGATCCGCGGTCCCCGCCCGGCGATGGTCTCGGAGGCGGCAGCCGTCGCGAATAGCTGGGCGCCCCGGGTGCTGATGACGCTGCGAACCTCGAGGTGGATCTCGCCCGAGCCGGCTAGGAGCACGACCGTCTCGCGGTCTGCTGGCGGGCTGACCTCTTGAATCGTCGTCGTTGCTGGCCGGCCGTCAGGTCTGATGATGACAAGCTTCGCCGTGGCGGGGAGGTCACCCACACGCCAGGGGCCAGCGGACGTCCAGACGTAGGCGTCGACGGGGATCCGGAACGTGGCCATCGGGGTCCTCTAGGGCCGCGGCCATGCCTGCAGCGTGGCCCCACCGAGGCGCCCCCAACCGGCGAACTCTGCGTGGCTGATCAGCGTGTCAGCCCAGGCTCGTCCCGTGCGGGGCTGGTGGGGCTCGGGCAGCTGGTCGTGAGAGACACTGCCCTGGACGTGGAGGATCTCTCGAAGCTCGCGGAGCTGTCGTGCGATCTCCTCCGCGTCAGCTGGACGGTAGAGGGCAAGGTAGGGCTCGTCCTGAGCGGTGAGAAGCCCGAGCCGATCCACGTGCCCGGCGATGACGAGGTGATGCAACAGCGCCCGGGCGGCGGCCTTCGAGCAGCTTGGCTCCATGGCCGCGCTGGCCATGCCTGCCAAAACGCTAAGCGGGGTGATCAGCCGATCGGCGAGAAGCTGGTCAGCGGTGTTCTGTGCCGCCTCGACCAGCTCGCCGACGGTGATGGCCGCGGGGTGAAGGAGCCAAGCCTCTGCGACCTTTGACCTTGTGATCCTTCCGGTCGCCAGCGCCCTATCGACGGGCTGCCGCAGGCCGAGGAATCTGATGAGTCGGTCGCTTTCCCGGCTAGCGACGACCGCCTTGGGGGTGCTAGCCGTGCTTTGGCGCGGCATCGCGTTCGGGGAGGTGGGCGATGGCGTAGGTCTTGTCGATCGTGGTGATGGTGTGCTCGGCGATGTCGAACTCGGCCTCGCGAAGGATCGCGTCGAAGGCGAGGATCACGGTTCGAGGGCTGAGCTCCGGGGAACCCAGCAACAGCTCGTCGATCGCCGCCTCGATGGCAGCCAGCTCGAATGGCGCGGGGGCGGTGCTGGGGTCGATCGACCAATGCCGCAGCAAGCCGATCACCAAGTCGACGGCCTCATCCCGGGTGATGGCGGGCAGGTCAATGACGTCGTTGGCGCGGTCGGCGAGGGGGCCGCCGATCAGGGCGTGCATGGTGGCCTGCTGGGCTGCGGTGAACGACAGGACCATGGTGAGGCCGTCGGGGTTCTTGTCGAACACCTTGTGCAGGCCTCCGACGGCCTCGTCACGCTTCTTGTTAGCCAGATCGGCGAGCTCTTGCACCTCGTCCACCAGCAGCAGGACGGCGCGGTCGCGGCGACGTAGCACCTTGATGAGGTCACCGAGCGCGTCGATGGCCTCGGACGGGCTGTGAATCTGGCTGGTTATGCCGATATCCCTGTTGGCTTGTCGTTGCACACGGTCGCCCCGCAGCCACGCCTGGGCGATCCTCGCCGACTCGTCCTGATAGGTGCCGATGGCGATGATGGCCCGTTCCACGTCGTTCGTCACCTGGCCTCGGATGGTGCGGTCCATGAGGTCGCGGCCGGCGGACGCGAGCGCTCCCACGCTGATGGCGCTGTCGACCGCGGCTCGGTACACATCGAAGAACGAGCCGATCCCTCGTGGGGTGGTGAGCATGATGGTGACCAGATCGGACTGGCTCTTGGCGAGCTGCTCCATGTGTCGAAGGGCGTGGGTCTTTCCCGACCCGAGGTCGGCCCACATGAGGAATAGCTGGGATGCGGGCACACGAGACGCGCTACGCAAGAGGAGCCTCACCCGCCGCAGGACCTCTGGGCGGCCGATCCAGACGTCGGCGTTGTCGGGTCCGGCACGGTTGAAGGGCCAGCCCTTGAGCCCGATGTGCTCGTAGGAGTAGACGCGTTCACTCATCGCCGTGCCGCCTTGCCGAGTCGGATGTAGGTCGGCTCCCCGGTCCGCGACACGCCGTAGCGGATCTCACCCGGCCGCTCCCGCTGCCGGGCGCGGAGCAGCTCCAACCCGTCGGCGAGCTCAAAGACGCCGTCGCCACCTTCGTCGAGCAGCGTCGCGATGGCAAGGAGGACCACGTCTCCTGCTGTGGCGTAGCCCAGGCCGGAGCGCATGACGCCGTAGGCCGTCTCCACGCGCCCCCATATCTCCCCAGCATCGACCGGGCGTGGACGTTTGCCTAGCGCTCGGAGGTAGCTGCCGACGAGCTGGGTGCTGAGGAAGCTGTCGATGCTCGACGCCTGCAGCAACGTGGTGAAGAATGCTTGCTGCTCGGTGGTGAGCTCGTAGCGGTAGTCGGTTCTAGATGAGCGGGTGACGAGCCCGAAGTCGACGTAGGGCTCGAGCCTGAGCGTGGCTACCTGGTCCCTGGGGCGGCCGCCACCCCAGGTCCGCTCGGTGCTCGGGGTCCTCTCCTCGATGTGGCGAGCAAGGGCGTCGAGCCGGCCGACAACCATCCGGTCGTCGGTGGCTCGGGAGCGGGCCAGGCGATCGGCCAGGCTTCGGCACGCGACAGGGAGCTGCTCGCCGAAGCTCGCTCTAGTGAACCCCTCAGCTTCGCCGTGCTCAAAGTGCGCGGCCCAGGCGGCGGAGAGGAAGTCGCCGTCGGCCTCGATGAGCGCATGGGCCAGCAGGCAGGCTGCGCCGGGACGCTGCCTCGTTGCTGGGTCGCCGGTGACGAGCCGGAAAAGATTCGGGTCGGGGTCCCCTGCCTCGAGGCGTCGCAGATCGTCACGGTAAAGGGCGACGATGGCCTTTCCTCGGTCGCTGCGGGTGAAGTTGTGCGGGCGCACCAGGCCGAGGCTGGCGCCGAGCTGCGGCAGCTCGTCGGTGACCTCGTCGGTGACCGCGCCCGTGGCCGAGGGAAGGTCCGGGTCGGCAAGCCAGAGGTCTTGGCGCTCGACTGGGGGCAGGGCTCCGGGCTGGTCGAGCTTGGCCAGCGCGCCCTGATGGCCGCCGTATCGCTTCCACAGTCGCAGGGCTCGGATGTAGCGGATGACCTCGTCCGAGCGCCCTTCGTCGACCTGGTGGCGTCGGCGAACGATCTCGGCATAGCGCTGCGCGAGGCCGGAGAGGTTGATCGGGGCCGTCTCGCTGGCGGCGGCGGCTACGGCTACCAGATGACCCGGGCGCTGCATGCTGACCCGTGCGAAGGTGACCCACCGCGGTGCCATCGTCAGCCCTCGAAGCCGCCGTGGATGGACAGCCGAGGCCGCACGACGATGAACAAGCCCCGGGGCGCGTGGGTGCTGGAGATGAAGGCCTGGCCGACGGCGAGCTTGCGGATCGCATCTGCGGTGCTCAGCTGGGTGCCACGCAGCCGGATGCTCGTCGGCTCGAGGGACTTGAGGTTGGCGAGGACGTTCGAGATGTCTTTCTGGACGGTGAGGGTGTGACTGATGAGGGTGTCCACCTGCGCCATCACCCGGGAGTCGATGGCGCTGGGCTGCTGGGTGGTGAAGCCCAGCGAGAGCCCGAAGTTCCTGCCTTCGCGAACGAAGCGGAGCAGGATGCTCGACGCCGCGGTCTGCCGCTCCGAGGGGAAGATGTTCTGCGCCTCGTCTACCACCACCCAGGTCTTTGGTGGCGCGGCGTGCAGGATGCCCTCGAGCCGGTCCCGCTCGGCCGGGTCCTCACCGAAGCCCAGCTCGATGGACTTGGCGGCCTCGGAGGCTGCTGCGCGAGCGAAGAGAAGCTGCCGGATCAGAAGGAAGATGACGACGAGGCGAACGTCGTCCGGGACGCCCGAGAGGAGCATGACCGAGAGGTGCCCAGCCTGGAGGAGGTCGCTCAGGCGGGTGCCCTGCCGGTCGAACAGGGGGCTGGCTTCGTAGGCCCCGAGCCGCTGGCGGAGCGCCCGGAGCGTCTCGCGCTGATAGTCCTGCTGGATGTCGTCGTCGCCGTTCAGGCAGGCGAGGAGATCGGCCACCTCGTAGTCGGGCTCGGCTGCGACGGGGTTCCCTCCCTGTGCCCATCCCCTGCGGCTGACCTTGTCGACGACGGCGGTGAGAAGCTGGCCCATCACGTCCTGCATCGCGTCGACGTGGAGCAACGATGCCCAGTCACCCACGTCCATGTCGCCGGGACGGATGGAGAACGGGTTAGCCCGACCGGTCACACGGTCCTGGTAGCCGGCCGGGACCCACAGGTCGACGGCGAGATCGACGTCGATGGGGCCGCCCCACTGCCGGAGCAGCCGGGCCTGCTCGGCGATGTGCTCTGATCCGCCCTCTTGGTCTCGTACTGGCGCGACCATCCACTGGAAGATGTTGAGCACGTCGAAGAGGAGGGCGGCTCGCTGTCGGCCGATGCGGTTGATCGGGGTCTCAGGGGCGGCCGTGCAGAGGCCCTCCAGGAACGCCCCGAGGGTGAACGACTTTCCTGCTCCCCGCTTGCCGACGATCGCGAGGACGTGCTCGCGGGTGAGGTCGAGGCGTACCTCGCGGCGAGGCCCGAGCTCGGCCAGCCGCCCGATCGTCACCCATTCCGCCCGGTTGTCAGGCACCGGGTCGCCGAGACGGAGCGGAGTCGTCCCGCCGCCCAGGGCCGGCTCGGGCTTGTAGAGCTGTGCCATCAGCTCAGGCCGGCGGGTAGAGGACGGGAGTGACGATGGCCTCGTCGACCAGGCGACGTTCGTCTGATGTCTGGTCGCGGTCGAGCCAGGCGTTGAGCACCGCGGTCTGCATTTTCTGGATGATCTGGCTCGGCAGTGAGTTCTGCGGGTCGGATGAGGCGAATTCCGCCACCAAGTCGACGGCATTTTCGTCGAAGGGGAAGACCTCCCGTTGGGTTGCCAGGCCCTGCTCCTCGATGGTCTGCGCGGCAAGGTCCTGGTCGACGAGGTGCCGGAGAAGGTCGTAGATGAACGCCTTGGCGTTGTCTGCCGAGGCCAGGTGGCTGGTCAGGTCGATGTACCCATCGTCGTAGCCGACGCGCCGACGGATGGCCTCGTAATCCAGCACGGCCGGCACGCGGCCGAGGCCGGGCGTGTGCTCGAAGGCGATGATGAGGCCGAGGACGTCGTTGTCGTCGTCGAAGAGACGACGGAAGGAGTACTCGAACTCCATGATCGAGTCGGCGTTAGTGATATTGCCGAGCGCCTCGCCCTCGTCCATCATGATCACGAGCTTCTCGTCGGTGCCGGCGCGCACCAGGCTCGCCACGTTGAGCAGGGCGTGGATCAGGTCGGCCGGCTCCTCGAGGTTGGCCTGGGTCGCCAGCATCTGGGTCTCGTCGACGGTGAGCTTCCGTCCCTTCAGCCATTCCCATGACAGGGTCGCTTGGCGGCCGCCGAAGAGCAGGTTGCGGAAGATCTGGGCTTGGCTGGCCTGGATCGCGGTCTCGCCGTAACGGAGGATCCGCTCCCCCACGAGGTGCGGGAAGGGGTCGGTGGCGCGCTCGGGGGTGCCGAGAACGGTGGCCGCAGCGTCCCGCACGACCTCGAATCCGATGGCGTTCATGATCCTGGTGTGGACCGACGTCCACCGCTCTTTGCTCTTGATCGGGGCGAGCTCGTAGCGGAGGGGCCGCAGGTGCGGCAGCTCGTCGCGCAGAGTCGGATCCGTGCCGAGCACGTACTCGATGTGGCGCAGGTTGTGGGTCTTGCCTCCGCCGTAGGGTCCCAGGATCATGAACTTTGGGACCGCCCGGTCCTGGTTCAGGTCACGCAGGATCCGCTCCCGGATTCGGCTCTCCAGCTCGGTCCCTCCGAAGTACACCTCGGCGTCGGTGTCGGGGTTGACCGTGAAGGTGTCCTTCTTTAGGTGGTAGTACTCCTTGAGGTTCACTGCTGCCTCCCAGCGTCAAGGGGACGAGCGCCGAGCTGGCTGAGCGCGACACGAACGAGGTCATTGATGAGGGCGCTACCGGAGAGGGGGCGCAGCAGGACGCCCACCTCAGCGAGTCGGGTGCCTCCGGCGGTCATGTTGGCCGAGCCCACAAGCGCTACCCCCCGTCCATCGGCCTCCTGCGCGATGTACATCTTGGCGTGCAGGGCGTCGCTGACGAGAACCCGGTGGGATCGGGCCGAGCGCGCCAGCTCTATCGCCTGCTCTGCTGGCCGAGTGGAGGGTGGGCGGCTGACCACGATGAGCTCGGCGTCCTGGGCGTCGGCATGACGGACGAGGAGGCGGAGCCGACCGTGGTCGGTCTCGGTGATCCAAGGCGACACGAGGCAGATGCGGGTCGGTCGTGCTCGAAGGGCGGCTGACGTGAATCGTCCGAGGATGTCGCCCCACACCGGCTCCGCGGTCGCTCGGCGCGCCGGCAGGAACCCGGTTGTTGGCTTGCTTGGGCGCCGGCCCCGATGTACGGTGGTAGCGAAACTCATCGAGTCCTACGTTAGGTCAGAACGGATTCGCTGTCAACAGAATCGAGGTGACCATCTCTTCGCCCGAGACGAAGAAAGGCAGTAGGCCGAGAACGACTGACACCCCCAGTCAGTTCGGCGACCGTCTTCGTCGATGGCGTGGAGATCGAGGTGTGACTCTGCGGGACGTGTCGGAGGCGTCGGGCATCTCCATCGCCTACCTCTCTGATCTGGAGCGGGGGAAGCTGGTCAACCCCACGCTTGACACGCTGACCGCGCTTGCCGGTGCACTCGGAGTCTCGATCAACGAGCTGCTCGGCATCGAGCCCGAGCAGACGGTTGCGCCAAGGCTGTCTGCAGCCCTCGAGGAGTTCCGGTCGTCTCCGGCCTTTCAGGAGGTCGTCGCAAGCGAAGCGGCCCGGTGGAAGGTGCCCGCGGAGGAGGTGGAGCGCGGCTGGCTGGACAGCCTGGCTGCGATCCGGATCGGCCGGCGGGCACCGCGGAGCGCCAGCGACTACCTCTTTATCTTCGAGGCGGCGCGACGCGTCCTGGAGTAGCTGCGAGAACTACACCTATGTGACTATGCTGAGCTAGGCTGCTATTATGCAGCTGGCCGCGCGCGTACAGGAGCAGTCAGCGCAGGGCCTCGGGGGCGAGCCTCCCGCGACGGGCGCCTACCCGGTTCCCTCAAGCCCCGCCGTCACCGCCTTGATGCGGGCCAACCGCAAGGTAGACACCTCCCCTGAGCTGCGCCTCCGCTCCGCCCTGCACAGACAAGGGCTGAGATTCCGCAAGCACATTCGGATCGACGCGGGAGGGACGCGGGTTACGCCCGACGTGACCTTCCCTCGCAAACGGGTGGCCGTCTTCGTGGACGGCTGCTTCTGGCACGGATGCCCTGAGCACGGCACGCACCCGAGGACGAACAGCAGCTACTGGTCCGCCAAGCTCACCCGCAACCGCGAGCGCGACGGCCGCGTTGACAGCGCGCTCAGCTCCGCCGGCTGGCAGGTGGTGCGTGTGTGGGAGCACGTACCAGCCGAAGATGCTGTCGCCAACGTCACCTCGGTCTTGCGACAGGTTGAGGTCGATGCCAGGTCACGCTGAGCGGCTGACCGCCCTCTCGGCCTTCACGGGCCTCGGCGGGCTGGACCTCGGCTTGGAGGCTGCCGGCTTCGAGCACGTCGGCTGCATCGAAAAGGACGAGACCGCTCGCAGATCGTTGAAACAGAACCGCGGCGACAGCTGGCCGCTCCTTGAGCCAGGAGATGTCAGCGTGCTGGCCCGGACCCTCACACCCGAGCAGTTCGGACTCCAAAGACGGGAGCTGTCAATCCTCGCTGGAGGCCCGCCTTGCCAGCCCTTCTCGAAGGCCGCGCAGTGGTCCGCCTCGGCGCGCACGGGGCTCGAGGACGTTCGCAGCCACTGCCTGCGAGACTTTCTCCAGCTCGTGGAGATCTTTCTTCCGCGTGTGGTGCTGATCGAAAACGTGGCCGGGTTTGTCCAGGGTCCGGTGTCCGCGCTCCTAGAGATCAAGCTGGCGCTCAAAGGTATCAATGAGCGCCAGCAGTCCCGATATGTGGCGCACCACCGGATCGTCGACGCCGCCGACTACGGAGTCCCCCAGCACCGCCAGAGAGCGATCATCATCATGAGCCGCGAGGGCGACGAGCCAACCTGGCCCCGAGCCACTCACGCCGATGACCCGATGCGGGCGTGGGACGCTATCGGGGAGCTGGAGGTGGTCAGCCCGCCAAAGGCGGTTGGCAAATGGGCAGACCTCCTCCCCTCGATCCCCGAGGGCGAGAACTACTTGTGGCACACCCGAGGCGGCGGGGGGCGACCACTCTTCGGCTATCGAACCCGGTTCTGGTCGTTTCTCCTCAAGCTCGCGAAGGATCAGCCATCCTGGACCCTCCCCGCGCAACCTGGTCCGTCAACGGGCCCCTTCCACTGGGACAATCGGCCGTTGACCGTGCCCGAGCTGCTAAGGCTCCAAAGCTTCGATGCTGACTGGATTGTGGAAGGCGGTCACCGCGAGCAGGTCCGGCAGGTGGGCAATGCAACTCCGCCAAGGCTGGCAGAGGTCATGAGCCGTGCGATCGCAACTACCTACTTCGGGATGTCCTACAAGGGGCAGCGTCTGCACCACTACATCGCTCGTGCCGAGTCTGTTCCTGAGCCGTCGCCTGTCAAGCCAGTCCCAGTGGAGTACCTCAAGCTGGAGGGGGACCACGCCGATCATCCGGGCACTGGGAAAGGGCCAAGCCCTCGCTCATGTTGCGACGCCATTGCTCTCGGCGCAATGGCTTGAGCCCGGCTTCCCTTCGAGCCGTTCGGGCTGTATAGCATGAGACAGGTTCAGTCGTATGTCGATGAGCGCCTTGCTGCCTTCTGCTATTCGTGCTTCGGCGCTCCGACGACCCGCGATCACGTTCCTCCCAAGGTGCTCTTGGATGAGCCATTCCCGGAGAATCTGCCCGTCGTAGGGGCGTGCCAGACCTGCAACGAAGGCCCCTCTGTCGATGAGGAGTATTTCGCCTGCCTCCTTGAGATTGCTGCATGTGGGCCCGCTGGGCGGCACCTGATGCGACCGAAAGTAAGAAGAATCCTGGACGAACGTCCAGCCCTGGCCAGCCGACTGGAGGCGGCAGTCAACGAGGATGGCTACCTCAGGGTCGAGGAGAACCGAGCCCGAAGGGTGATCGAGAAGATCGCCAGGGGTCTCTGGAGCTACGAGACGGGCGAGACAACTGGAACGATGGACGCCGTCGTCTGGTTCGCACCGATAGATGAGCTCACCGACGATGACGTCCAGTCGTTCCTGACGGTCCCGACGCCATCGATCCTCCCCGAGGTTGGCAGTCGACTCATGTTCAAGGTGCTTGACTCGCTCAAAGCGGGTCAGCAGCCCCACGTCTGGGAGAACATGCAACCTCAACGCTTCGCCTACGCCATCGCCCCGAGCGCCGGCTCTCGGGGCGGGGTACGGATGATCATCCGGGACTATCTCGCGGTACGGGTGGAGCTGCAGGCCAAAGGAGAGGTCTGGTGACTCACCCAAGCATCGCTAGCCCGGTCGTGGTGGTCTCGTTGTTCCTGTTCGTCATCCAGGCACGGAGGCTGGCCGGCGTGAGCTGACACGCTCGCCGACCCGGAACCTGTTCGAGCACACCGGCCCGTACAAGATCCATCAGGTCTCGGGCGCTGTGCCCGGTGAAGCGGGACACCTCGGCGATGGGCACACCGGGCTGAGTCTGGGCGCGGCGCTGTCTCGGGGTAGCACGGGCGATCCAACACTGCTCGACTGACGCGCGGGTAACGAAGATGGCGCCGCTGCTGTCGGTCTCGAGATCGACACTCAAGTCGCCTCGCCTTGCCAGCAGGCCGGCCGTGCCAGCGGCGACCTTCATCTGTCGGGCCGCCACTGCGAGCTTCATCGAACGACGGTGCAGAGCACGCACCCGCTTGTGCTCGGCTCGAAGAGCGACGGCAGCATCGGGAGTGACCTGGTACTCGCGGGAGCCCGGATACAGCTCCAAGTTGAGGTCGAGCCGGCGGACCATGTGGTACAGCTCGTGGTATCGCAGCCCGAGCTGTTCGGCCAGGTCCGGGAGCAGGACTCGCTCTGCGAGCCGGTCCCGGGTGGCCCAGACGCTGCTGAGCTTGGCGAAGCGGCGAGGGACGCCCCGCGGGTCGGGCAGGACCGTGCTGGCAACGATCCCGTCGGCCATCCACCGCCGGGCGGTCATCACCGCGATGCCGAGCTCGTCGGCGACGCGCTGGGCGTCGCAGAGCGGGTCGTCGGGGTCACCGGGATCGACGAGCCACCCGGCAGCGCCGAGGACGGCCTGGATGTGTTCATCGCGCTCGGCAAGCGGGTTGGCCCGCCCCCACTGGATCCGGCGAGTGGTCGGGGCAAGGAGCGTCGAGATGGTGGCGGTGATCTTGTCGTCGAGGGCCGCGGCGACCTTGACGAGAGGCGCGACCTCTGGGTGGTCGAGGGTGTAGATCCGCCCGTAGACGTCGTCACCGGCCCGGTGTCCCATGAAGCGGCGGCGGATCGGGTCCTCGATGCCGTTCTCCCAGGCGAGGTCGGTTGCCAGGCTCTTGCGCAACAGGTGCGAGGAGACCCGGAAGCCGAGATCGGCGGTGCCGAGCCCTTCTGCGGCGGTGGCGTCTTCCAGGGCGCCCATGTAGCCGGCCTGGCCGGCACAGCCGGCCTCGTGGATGCCGGGGATCAGCCGGGCGGGGGTGTCGACCTCCCCGGTGTCTGGGTGGGTGTGGAACGCTTCGATCACGACGCGCAGCAGCTCCATCATTTTCTCGGGGACGACGAGGACCCGGGAGCCGGCTGCGGTCTTGGTCGTCTGCTTGTGGGGGACGGCGACGACCGTGCCGTGGTCGTCGCGGACGTTGAAGGTTCGTCCGCCTTGGCCTTGGACGGCCAGCATGCCGATGTCCCCCAGGTCGACGAGGTCGGAGACGAGGGTCCCGTAGGCCTCGGAGATGCGAAGCCCCATGATCCGCTGCAGCCAGAAGACGCTCTGGTGGATCGGGTGCAGGTGGGCGGCGATGCGGGCGCACTCGGGCAGGGTGAGCGGGCGGGGCCGGGCACGTGGTGCACGGGCGCGGGCGGCGGCGGGATCGGGAGCGGGTGCTTCGAGGCCTTCGGTGGGGTCGAAGCCGGCGGGGAAGAGCCCGTTGGCCCGGGCGAAGGCGAGCACCTGGCGCAGCACCCAGAGAGCGTCGGCGACGTAGCTTCGGGAGAGACCGGTCGGCGCTCGCCGCTGGGTGGTGATGGCGCCGAGCGCGGCGACCGGGATGCGGATCTGGCCGAGCGGGTTGCGGTAGGCGCCGGGGAGCCGGCCGTCGCGCCAACGTCGGCGGACGGTCGGCACGCTCACCCCCGCGGCGCGTGCCGCCTCGGCGAGCGTCAACTCCGTGGCCTCGGGATCGACCTGGCTCTGTGGGGGCAGCCCGGACCGTGTGCTCGAAGGAGCGGCCGTCTGCTGGCGTCCGATCAGGTGGAGGACCCACTCGTGTGCCATGAGGTAGGTGACATCGCTAACGGTCGTGGTGCGCGGGGCGAACCACGGGACGAGGTAGCCGTCGACGATGCGCCGGACCCGCTCAGCCCGGTCCGGGCCCCCGCGGCGAAGATCCTCGTACGCCGCGCTCATCCACGCTTTTGACACCGACGCGACGTCGGGCTGGATCCTCGCTGGCCGGGCAGCGGTGGGCTTCGGTCGGGTCGAGCGCTTCCGGGTGCGGAAGCCTTCAGCATTAGGAAGCGGGCGCCCTGCCTGCACGGCGGTGACCGCGTGAGCCAGCCATGCCCGGGCGTCGTCCTCGGCCAGGAACGACTCGTAGCGACGGCCCGAGTCGGCCGTCTTGTCAGGAACGCTTGCCCACCACGTTCCCCGCTGGAAGCGCAGCCCACCGGTGAGCGGCCGGCCCATCAGAGCGCCCCCCGCTTGGTGAGGGTGTCGACTGCCAGTTGGCGCAGGAAGGCCAGTTGGTCGTCCTGGCGGGCGACGAGGTCTTCGAGGGCGGCCACTCGCGCCAGGGCGCCAGCCAGCTGGACGGCGACCGGCTCAGCCGATCGGTCCGACTCGGTGGGCTTGTCCGGTGGAGTGATGTCTTGGCCGGGGGGTTGGTAGAGGCCGGCCGTGATCAGGTCGTCGGTGGGGATGGCCCAGCGGCGGTCTCGGAGCCGGGCATTGGGGAAGCGGCCGCTGCGTCGGGCGCGGACGATGGTGTCCTTGCTGCACCCGGCCAGCCGAGCCGCCTCCTCCTGGCCGAGCAGCCGACCGGTCACCCGTCGGCACCGACGCCAGCGACGAGTGGAGCGCGGGGGCGCATCGGGGCTGGTTGTGAGCGGCTGCCGCATGTGGGCTTGGCCTTCCTCCTGCAGGGTGGTCGTGGGTCGACTGGAGGAGGCCACACCTCGGCCGGAGAAGTCAAGGCCTCGGCGCGAAGCGTCCCGATCGGCCAGAGCGGCCCGCGAGAGAGTCGCGTTCGGGGCTCGTCTGGCCTCATGCCGCGACGTCTCGGGTCGTCTCCCCCGTCGGGCGGGGCAGCCGACGAAGGTTCGCGGGTTCGACCATTCCCCCAGAGGCAGGGGCCCTGAAGACGAGGAGATCCTCGTGGGCGATGGCGAGACGGGGAACGCCGCGTTGGCGGGCTTTGCGGACGGCTTCGAGGGCGAAGAAGGAGGTTCGAGGGACGAGCTGGTCGTCGCGCAGGCCGGCGAGGAGGGCGACGTTGCGTTCGTAGAGGACGAGGCCGGCTTCCTCGCCGACTCGGACGAGGGCGCCGGGCAGGTCGACGAGCTGGCCGGCGGACCACCATGGCCGGACGGTCATGGCCACGTAGCCGCCGGGGCGGAGCAGTGCGGCGCAGCCGGCGAGGACGGTGCGCATGGCGTCGAGCAGGCCGGTGAGGCCGACGTGGGCGAGGTTGGCGGGGTCGGTCGAGTACCGGTCGTGGGACTTCACGATCCCGCGGCCGGGGCGGGCGGTGACCTGGCCGTGCAGCGACGGCCCATACGGCGGGGAGGTGAGCACGAGGGCGACCAGGCCGCGCGCGGCGGGGTCGACGACGCCGGTGAGGTGGCGGGCGTCGCCGCAGGCGACCTCGCCGTGGCCGGTGGCGCCCTGGGATCGTGCGTAGGCGACGTTGGCTCGGGCGAGGTCGGCCCATTGCGGCTCGTACTCGACGCCGATGGCGTCACGGCCGAGGTGGACGGCTTCGACGAGAGTGGAGCCGATGCCGCACATCGGGTCGGCGACGAGGTCGCCGGGGCGGGTGTAGGTGGCGATGGCCCGGGCGGCGATGGCCGGGAGCATCTTGGCCGGGTGGTGCCCGGAGATCTCGATGTACCGACCGGCGCGCTGGGTGCGGGCGGTCTGCTGAGCGGTGGGCCACACCGACAGGGGTAGGTCAGCGGGCATCGGCGGCCTCCGGGGCGGGCTGAGAGAGGTAGGCGGTGACGTCTTCGTGGGCGACGAGATGGGCGGGCTCGCCGCGCTCTCGGGCGTGGCGGACCTGGGTGGCCTGCCAGTAGGAGGGGCGGCCGGCGAGGTCGCCGTCGCGGACCGCGGCATGCAGGGCGATGACGTGGCCGAGGTAGGAGAACCCGGCCGCGGTAGCGAGGGCGACGGTGAGGCCGGCGAGGTCTTGGGTGCGGCCCTTACGCCGGGTGTTCTTGGTGACCACCACGAGGCGCCCGCCGGGCCGGAGCACGTGGTGGCAGGCGGCGTAGATCTCGGCCATGGCCTCGGCGTAGGCGGTGCCGCGGGCGTGGCCGAGGTTGGCCCGGTCGGTCGAGTAGTTGAGGCTCTCGGGCGGGCACAGCCGGCCGCCGGCCAGCCATGCCCGCTTGTCGATCACCCCGGCTTCTCACGCGTACGGCGGTGAGGTGACGACGAGGTCGACGGTCCCGGCCACAGCGCCGAGCAGCTCGGGGAGGCGGCGGGCGTCGCCGGGCCGGATCTCGGCGAGGGCCCTGCGGTCCGGGTCGAGCATGTGGTCGAGGTTCTCCCGGGCGAGGGCGACCCAGCGGGCTTCGAGCTCGACGCCGACGGCGCGCCGGCCGAGGAAGGCGGCCTCGACGATGGTGGTGCCGATCCCCGCCAGCGGGTCGACGACCAGCTGGCCGGGCGACGAGTACTCGGTGACGATGCGCCGGGCGAGGGCGGGGAGCATCTTGCCGGGATGGGCGGTGACCGCCGGCAGGTACCGGCCGGCCCGCTGCCACTGGGCGGTGGTCTGGGCGACCGGCCAGATAGCCAGCGGCACGACCGGATCGGCCTG
>JAKAQB010000175.1 GCA_021811865.1 Actinomycetes bacterium
GTGGCAGTACCGATCCTCGTCATCTTCGCCGCACTTTTGCTGTGGAAGCAGCTCACACACTTCGGATGGGGCTACATCAGCCACATCAAGGCGAACCACTCCGTCAGCTGGCAGTACGCGATCGAAGCCAACATCGCCTACGCCGTCTCGTGGTTCCCCTCTATGGGCGCGTGGAACCGGTTCGCCAAGACCGAGCGGGGAGCCTTCTGGGGAGCGTGGCTTGGTCTCAGCTTCATCGCAGTGCTGTTGCCGGCAACGCTGTTTGCACATGGGTCGGCAGCGCTCTGTGTGCGTGGCTCGGCAGCGTGACCATGGATCGCCGCGTCGACGCGGGAAAGCCCACCTGGCGCGATGACGCGCACAGGCAGGCGTAGTCGGCTGGTCCGCTGGGACTACCCGGTGCGGACCCTGACGTTGTCGGCGTAGCGCCGCCTGGCCGTCTCAGTGACGAGGCCAAGCCGCTCGGCGACCTGACCCCACGAGTAGCCGTGACGGGCCCGGGCCAACCAGACCGCGTCGGGGATCCGGGCCTCGACTTCCACGCCGAGGCTGACGAGCACCGAGAGCATCGCGCCCGGGTCGTGCGCCGAGCCGCCGCGCAGGATGATGAGGGAGTGGACCGCCTCGTCGATGAGCCCGGCTGATTCCGAGTCAGTGTATGGGATGACGGTGAACCCTGGGCCTGGGTCCTCTCCGTAGCGGCGAAGGGTCCGGGGAGCCCTCGTCCCTGCGACGCCGAGCACGTCCCCGGTGAAGTCGAGAGCGGCGCGCATCGTCAGTCCTTCGTGAGCTCTGCGACCGCGCGCTTGGCGCAGGTGTCGTCGACGATGTCCTTGCCCTCGGCGGCGGCCGCGATCAGTGCGGCCGTCGCTGCGTTGTTGAGCTGCCGGGGCAGGCCGTTTGCCACCCGGTGCAGGCGGCTGATGGCGTCTGTGGCAAAGAGCGGATCCTCCCTCCCGCACAAGGCGAGGTGATGGCGCAGGTAGGCGGCCGACTCTGCGATGTCCATCGCCTTGATGGAAAAACGCGTGGCGATGCGCTGGTCGAGTGCGGCGAAGACCCCCATGCGCAGCTGGCGGCTGAGCGTGGGCTGGCCGAGAAGGATGCCACTGAACGCAGAGGCTGAGTCCATCTCTGCGTTGGTCAAGAGGCGCAGCTCTTCGAGCTGGTCGGAGGTGAGCAGGTGTGCCTCGTCGAGGACCAAGACGACCCGGCGGTGGCGCTCTGCCTCTTCGGCCGCCAGGAGGTCCTGAGCCTGGGCCATGAGCTCGGCGCGCTGGTAACGCGGCGCGGCGCCGAGGGCGCGCACGATGGTCACGTAGAGCCCCCTCGTCCCGAACGCAGGGTTCGAGACGTAGATCACCTGGTGGCGGGTCGGGTCGAGCCCAGAGACGGCGGCGCGCACCGCCACCGTCTTGCCGGCGCCGACGTCGCCGACCACGACCCCGAGGGCGGACTCGACGACGCAGAAGGTAATGCGGGCGACGGCCTCTTCGTGGGCGGGGCGCAGGAAGAGGTCCTTGGGGGCGATCGCCTTTCCGAACGGGGTCTTTTCCAGCCCGAAGTGCGACACCCAGGGTGCGGTGGTCATGACTGTGCCTCCTCGTTGATCTCGTCGGTTGGGAACAGCTGGAGCTCGCTGAACCTCGGCTTCTCCCCGGTGCCCGCTTCCTCCTCGTAGGCCTTGGCCACCATCTGGAGGAAGTCGATGCCGCTCTCTTCGACCGCCGGCGGCACAGCCTGGGGGACGGCCCGGTGGACGTGGCGGGAGACGACGAAGGGGGTCGCCGTCCCGATCGGGCGCCCCTCGAAGTAGACGGCGATCTCGGCGAGCTTCTCGGGCACGTAGCGCAGCTCGACGCGGCGGCCGACCAAGGCCGGGTCGACCGCGTACGCGTTGCCCTCGAGCGACACGGTGGCCACCTTCGTCACCTTCCTCACGGCCGACCAGCGGAACGCCTCTTCCATGCGTTCGGGCGGAGCCTGACGGTGGGGGCCGTCGGCCTCGAAGCGGGCGATCGGCGTCTCGCCGGTCTCCGCGTGGATCCGGCGGTTGGCGACCTGGGCCGCCCAGGCACAGAACAGGTCGTTCAGCTCTTCGAGCGACCCGATCCCCTGGTGCATCGCCTCTTCGAGGCACGACTCGCGGATGAAGCGGTTCAGCCTTTCCTGCTTCCCCCGCCCTTGGGGTGCGTAGGGCCGGGAGTGGACAAGGCGGATGCCCAGGACCGCACACGTCCGGGCCAGCCACGCGTTCTTGAACGGGGCGCCGTTGTCCGCGTACAGGACCTCGGGGACCCCGCGGTGCTCGATCGCCCGACGGAGCAGGGTCTGGCAGCTCCTCGCGTTCTCGTGCGCGTAGAAGACGCCGTCGACCAAGAGCCTCGAGTGGTCGTCGACAATCAAGAACAGCTTGGCCCGCACCGAGTCCTCGGTCCTTGGGTGAGGCACCCACGGCCCGACCAGCACGTCGGTCACCCACCGTTCGTTCGACCGCTCGGCCTCGTATCGGCCGAAGACCCGGTTCTCAGCAGAGAGCGCCCCGCGATGCAGTCCCCGCCGGCGCAGCTGGTCGCGCACGGTGCGCTCCGCGACCCGGACGCCGTGGTGGAAGTAGATCATGCGGGCGATCTGGGCAGCCGGGCGGCTGGGCTTTTCCAGGCGGAGCCTGCACACCTCTTCGATGAGCTCGGGGTGGGCCCTGACCGCACCGGCGTCTGCCCGGGTGTCGGGCTTCAAGGCGTCGAGGCCGCCGTCTCTCCATGAGCGAATCCAGCGGTCGATCGTGCCGCGCGAGTATCGCCTTTGGCTCCCGTCGGGATGTGTGTGGGTCCGCCCGGCGATCTCACGCACGAGCGTGCCGCGTTCGGCCTTGGTGAGCCTTTGGCTCAGCGCCTCTGCGATCACCCCGTATCGGTGGAGCGCGATTGCCTCCCTCATGTTCTCGTCCACGCCGGCATCTCCTCCTCCCGTGCCTTTCAGGGCACAGGAGGCATGAAACGCCGTTTGCCGACGAAGAGGTAGAGCGAGTTCATGTTGGGGGCGCAGAAGCTCCCGCCGCACACGGCCGAGGTGAAGCGCCAGGGGCCGAGCACCGCCCACCCCGGCAGCGACCTGGCCGCCTGCCACGACGCCCGTATCGCCAAAAGCGCCGAGGCGCGAACATCGGTACCCGCCCGTGCGGCCTCGCCACCGAGCTCGATCACAAGGGCGCTGAACGCGGCCTGGAGTCGCCCGGCGTTCTTCGCGAAGGCCCGCACCCAGCCCCTGGCGGTCGTGTGGGGGACGCCCACCGAAAGGGCCGCCGGACGGACACCGGAGCGACCGTCGGCGACTGCCTCGATGACCGCGCCGATGGCGCCTGCGGCGTCGAGACGGTTGAGCAGGCAGAAGGCCGGGAGCAGGGCATGGGTCCGCCCGCAGGAGCGGCACCGGCCCCGCACGACGAACACCTTGAAGCAGGTGGCGGCCTCCCGGACGAAGCGCCAGTAGCCCGACCACCTCCCCATCGAAGAGGCGCAGTCAGGGCAGACGGGCAACTCGACCTCCACGTCGCGGCCGGCGACCGCGTAGGCCTCGACGGAGAGCGAGAGGGGCAATACGATGGCCATGGCGATACACCGCCTTGGACCCCTTCTCGCCGCCCTCGATTGATGGCCGATTGCCGCGAGGAGGGGTCCCTCGCGTCCGCTGGAAGAGACGTCCATCCTGGCCGACGATCAACGTCGCTGTCGCTGGCACGAGTGAAGCGCCGCTCAAAGAGCGTTGCCGAAGCGCCCCCGCTGATGGTCAGGCAATCACGCCGCTAACAACGTGGTCGAAGCAGGCGGTGAACTTGGTGTCGCGGTCGCGGATCAAGAACCGGACCCGTCGTCCGGCGTCGTCGAGCGCCGAGGTGAAGTTCCGGGCCACCTGGGTCACCCAGCGCTCGTTGGGA
>JAKAQB010000176.1 GCA_021811865.1 Actinomycetes bacterium
CTCCTCATGGCGTCGAACCCGCTCGGCGATCGCCTCCACTGCATCGCGAAGATGCTGGACCTCACTGACGACGCCCGACAGCGTTCGTGGCGCGCGTCCGCGCTGACGGTGCTCTTCGACGACCGCCCGGAGGTTCTCGTCCCGGTAGAGCGTCGTTCGGCTGATCCCCGAACGTTCGGCCACGGCCGGGAAGGTGACGGGTTCGGCGTCGCGCAGGAGCTCTGCACACGCGTGCTCGACCTTGGCGAGCGTCTCCTTGGAGGTCATCCGGCTTGCCCTTCCGCCAGCAGGGTGTCGAGGCGGGTGATGAGCCGGCGGTGGCGGTCGGCCTCGTCGATCCACCCACGGGCTTCCGCATCCTTGGCCAGCGCCTCGGCGTCGACGCGCTGGGCAGAGAGCACCGAGATGCTGGCGGCGTCGGTGCGGAAGCTTGGACAGTGTTCGCAGATGTTGGCATTGGGGCACGCACCCTGGGCCGGGGCGCGCAGGCAGTAGCCGCCGGCGAGGCGGGCCTTGATGGCAGGCGCTGCCTTCCAGTCGTCGTCTGAGGTGACCGGGATGCGCGTGCGGCCCTCGGTGAGCGGCCCGATGCGGGCCTTGGCGAGGTCGAGTGCCCGCTCGTACTCGGCGCGCACCGTCTGGTCGAACAGCCGGCCGTAGTGGAGGCTCATCTCGGCTGAGACGTGGCCCAAGAGCGCCATGAGCGACTGGAGGGACACGCCGGCGTTGACCATGGCCGTCGCGAACGTGTGCCTCAACTGGTGGCTGGTTACGTGGCCGAGCCCGGCAGCGCCAGCGGCGCGATCGAGCTCGAGGCGCAGTGCCTGCTAACCCAGACGGCGGCCATGGTGGGTGAAGAGGAACTGGGCTTCCCGCCCCGTGCGCGGGTGCGGCAGCGGGCGACCCTCTGAACGGGTGGCGAAGATGCGGTCGATGAGGGCGACGCCCTCGTCGTCGAGGGGCACCATGCGTTGGGTTAGCGACAAAAGTCGTTGATGAAGATTTTCACGTCTGCACTCGCTCGCCGCTCCCAGCCTAAGGGAGCGGTTGCCCCGACTGCTACTGGCTCGTACGCGCCGACTGAAAGTCGGCGCTCGAGAGCGCCTCGAGTTCCTTGACCAACTGGCGAAGGCGCCGGTGGGCTTCGATGGCCGGGCGAAGCACAGCGGCCTCGTCGGCACTGAGCGTCGTGGTCACCTGGCGCCCGTCCACCTGGTGACTCCAGGTCGGATAGGGGCCGTGCAGCACCGGCGGATCAGCCCGGCAGTGACAGCCCGCACCCGCGCACCTCGTAGAGCGCAGCGACAGCGTCCCCGCCACCACCGGCCCCCGCCCTAATCGACTGATCTCGGCCAGGATGGCCCGACGTCGCTGCTCGCTGTTCATGGCACTAGCATTCCCCATCACCCGCCTTGAGGATGATATATGTCAAGATAGACCCGGTGGTCCTCGGGCAACGCGACGCCAGTGTGCTTCGGCGCTTCGAGGCCTTCTGCGCGGCGCAGGGGCTGGGTCCACTCGAGCGGACCCTGCGCGACAGCCACGCCGTCGAGGCGTTTCTTTCGATCGGGTGCCGGGGACTCGCCGCCCACTCGCTCGGCACCTACCGATCGACACTGGTGCGCCTGGGCGGTGCCTCTTGCGGCCCTCGTGCGTTCAGCGCCTCGCCCGCCCCCGCCCCCTACGACGACGCGCAGATCGCGGCCCTCTGGTCGATGGCCCGCCACCAGCCCCGGGCCTCGCGGGTCACGGACGCCACGGTGCTGCTGGGCGCCACCCTCGGTGCGGGACTTCGCCCGGGCGAGCTCGCGCGACTGGCGAGCGGTGACGTCACGCGCCAACGCGCACGAGTGGTCGTGACGCTGCGCGGACGCTATCCGAGAACGGTGCCTGTCCTACCCCCCTACGGCGACGACCTGGCCGCCGTGGCGCGCGAGCGCTCCGGCTACCTCTTGCGGCCCGGCGCCACGGTGCGCACCACCAAGAACCTCGTGGGAGAGGTCGCCGCCCGGCTCGTGCACGACCCCGACGAGGTGGCGCTCTCGAGTGCCCGGGACCGCTCGACCTTCATCTGCGTGCACCTGGCGGCGGGCACCGCGCTGGGTGAGATCGGTGAGCTCGCGGGACTCGCCGACGTCGGGTCACTGCTTCGCTACGCGCGCTACGTGACGAGTGCACCTCAGTCCCAGGCGGCGCTGCGGACTCGCGCGCGAGCGCAGTCGCGATGACGCGTCGCACCGTGATCGACGATGCGGCGGTGGCTCGCGCGCTCGCCCTGTTCGAGGCGTCGGGGGTGGCCGACTGGCTGGACGAGCAGATCCGCGCGTCCCACACTCGCCCCGGACGACCGAGGATGCTCAGCGTCTCGGCGCTGCTCACCGCACTGCTGCTCCTCGGTCTCGACGACCGGGCTCTGCACCTCACGGCGGCGACCGAGATCTTGTTCTGTCGACTGAGCGACGAGATGAAGGCGACCCTCGGCGTGCGCGGTGACGGCGAGGACGCGCGTTCCTTTGCCGCGCGCTATCGCCAGGTGCGCTACCTCTTTCACGCGCTCGCCGCGGCGCTCGATCCCTCGGGGCTGCCCAAGAACCATCGGCTGCGTGCCGAGGAGTTCGAACGTCGGTGCCGCCAGATGGGCGAGAACGAGGTGCGCGACGCGCGTACGCGTCTCGAATCCTTCATGGGAGCCCTGCTCGCCGCGAGCGCCGCGCAGTGCCCGTCGCCGCGTCCACCCCTCGCCTACGGGCTCGACGCCACGCCCCTGCCGCTGTTCTCGCGGGGACCGTCGAAGCGCAACGGGCTCTGCGCCACTGACCCCGACGGCGGCTGGTACGTCCGGGAGGGCGATCACCGCGAGCGCGAGGACCACCGGGGTCGCTCGACCAGCCGCGTCGCGTGGGCCCTCGAGGCGACACTGCTCACGACCGCGTCGCCCACGCCCGGCGCTGTTGCCTCGTTCCCGAACCTGGTGGTCGGCCTGGCCCGGGAGCGTCCCGGCACCAACCCGGGCGCCACGGCCGTCCGGGTGCTGGCCGGCGCGCGCGAGCGCGGCTTCGCCCCGGGCCCCCTCGGCGTGGACCGCGCCTACTCGAGCGCGTTGGCGACGAGCTTTCACCTGCCGGCGCGCGCGATGGGCTATCAGCCCGTCATGGACTACCGCGTCGACGAACTCGCCCGCCAGGCCAACAGCCACGGCGCGGTCCTGGTCGAGGGGACCTGGTACTGCCCGGGGATGCCCGAGGTCCTGGTCGCGGCCACGCTCGACCTGCGGGCCAAGCGCATCGACGACGAGACTTACCGCACCCGCATCGCCGCGCGGGCCGACTACGCACTACGGCGAAAGTCCGGCCCCGACGCCGACGGCTACGAGCGCTTCACGTGTCCGGCCCTCGGCCATTCGAAGGTGCGTTGCGAGCGGCAACCGACGTCGCTGCTCACGCTCGGCAAGCGACCAGTGACGCCACCGCTTCAGCCACCGCTGCTCTGTTCGCACAGCGCGATCACCATCGCGCCCGACGTCGCGGCACGCCACGCCCAGTCCTTCGCCTACGGGTCTGAGGAGTGGGCTCGCCACTACGCGACGCTGCGCAACACCATCGAGGGCTGGAACGGGTTTGCCAAGGACCCCGCCCACGAGGCACTCGCCCAGCCCGAACGACGTCGCGTGCGCGGCATCGCCGCTCAGGGGATCTTCGTCACGCTGCTCGTGGTCGCGGCCAACCTGAGAAAGATCGACGCTCATCACCAACAGATGGCCAACCGGGAGGCCCTCGAAGCACGAAAGCGTGCCCGGCGACGACGAGTGAGCCTCCAGGACTATCTCCCGATCCCGAGTTGAGCCGCTTCGGCGAGCATCGAGCCATTTGGACGGCTCGCTGCAGTCTGGAGCCACACACTGCCCGATCTCCCCGTGTGACGGGTGCGTGGCAACAT
>JAKAQB010000067.1 GCA_021811865.1 Actinomycetes bacterium
CGCAGCTCCGGTGTCGCACCTGGCCGGTCCCGATCCTGCGTCGGTTGTCGCCGGGCGCGACGAGGGTGACGATCGGCTGACCGTTCCCGGCTCGCTCGGGGTGCTCGACGTCGTCGTGAACCGGGTCCTCGCGCTGCGGCCGGAACCGCCGACGTCGGGGACGCTCGTGGTCGCGGCCGGCGACCACCCGGTGACGAGGCACGGGGTGTCGGCCTTCTCCCCGTCAGTCACGGGCGAAGTCTTGGCGGCCACTCGAGCCGGCGTGTCGCTCGGCGCGGTGACGGCACGCGAGGTCGGTCTGGCCGTCGAAGCGGTGCACGCTGTCGCCACCCGCCAGATCGGCGACATGGTCGCCGCCGACGCACTTGACCCCGTCGACGTCGAGATCCTCTTCCGCTCGGGAGAGGAGATCGGGCGACGGTTGGGGGAGGACGGGCTCGTCTGCCTCGGGGAGGTCGGTATCGGCAATACGACCGTGGCCGCCGCCCTGGCGTGCGCCTTGCTGGGGATGGGCGTGGACGAAGCCGTCGGTCTGGGTGCGGCAGCAGACTCCGCCATCGTTCGGCGGAAGCGGTCCGTCGTCGCGGCCGCGCTGAAGCGGGCCCGCGCCACGCACGGCAAGCGGCTCTGTCAACCGGAGGTGGCCCTCGCCGCGGTGGGCGGTCCCGAGATCGTGTTCCTCGCCGGACTGACGTTGGCCGCCGCCGGAGCTCGGGCACCCGTGGTCCTCGACGGCTTGGTCACGTCTCTCGCTGCGCTGGTGGCCGTGCGCATCGAACCTGCGGTCCAGAGCGCCTTGGTTGCAGGCCAGCGCAGCCGAGAGCTGGCCCACGGCCGCGTACTGTCGGAGCTCGGCCTCGAACCGCTGCTGCAGCTCCGTCTGCGCGCTGGAGAGGGCGTCGGTGCGTGCCTCGCCGGCCAGATGGTGTTGGCGGCCGTACGCTCGCGCCAGGCGACGGTCACGGTCGCGGAGCAGTGCGCCGAGACCGACCGTCGTTGAGCGCACCGGCTGCGTGCTGCGACCCAGGGGTAGGTGTCCATCAGCTCCTCACCGTTTCCTGGCTGCAGGTCCCGCCGGTGCTTCAAACGCCAGCCAGCGGCGGGCCTTCCAGCGGCCGGATTCGGCAACGGCAAGGCCCGTCGAGTGCGATAACCGCTCCGTTCGGCACCGGGATCGAGGCGTCGAACGCCGCGGCGATCCCCGTGACATGGGCCAGTAGGCAGCGGATCGTGTTCCCGTGGGTCACGACCACGGCCACCTCCGTCGGGTCCAGGTCATGGAGCGCGGCAGCTACTCGTTCAGCCACCTGGTGTGCCCATTCACCTCCGCCGATCCGCGTATCCGGGCCGGCCCGGTTACCGGCCAGCTCGGCGTCAGTCTCCCCGTACCCCAGCCCTTCGAGCCGTCCGAGGCACTGCTCACGCCAGCGCCCATCCACGTGGATCGGGGCGTCACGGCACCGGCAACGATCTGTGCGGTCTGGACCGCCCGGACCAGGTCGCTGGCGATCACGGAGCGAACCGGCTGACTGTTCAGCTCGACGTCGGCGCGGATCGCTTGTGCCGCGGCGAACGCCTGCCGCCGCCCGAGATCGGTCAGCGGCGGGTGGGGGATCTGCCCTTGGGTCCGGCGCAGGAGGTTGCATTCCGACTGGCCGTGGCGGACCAGATAGATCATCGGTGCGGGATGTCCCGGCGGAGTAGGTAGGTGTCCATCACCCATCCTCGATGGGACCGGATCTCGGCCCGCCGGGCCACGATCGCGTCCGCCACCTCTCCCAGCTCGCCCGAGACGATCGCCTGGTCGGGGCCGCCCAGGTCCGCACCCCAGTAGATGAGAACGCCGTCAGGATCGACGTGGCGGAACGAGCAATGGCCGTCGAGCATGACGACCACGTCGTGGCAGCCCGAAGGGAACCCCTCCTCAGCCAACCGCCGCCCGGTCGTCACCTGGAGCGGCCGCCCGACCCGGGTGAGCGAGATCCGGTGAGCGGCGGCCAGCATCTGGATACTGCTGATCCCCGGCACCACCTCCACCTCGAGGCGTCCCGTCGTCCGGCCGGCGTCAAGCACTCGGAGGGTGCTGTCGTAGAAGGCGGGATCACCCCACGCCAGAATCCCTGCGGTCTGGCCGGGCTCCAGGTGGGCTTCCATGGTGTCGAGCAGGACCTCACTCCGGGCGGCAGTCCAGTCCTGCACCGCCCGGGCGTACGCTGTCGTTGAGCGATCTCGCGGCGGGTCGGGAACCGTGACGAAGCGGTAGTCGCCGGTGCCGATCACCGCCCTGCACAGGTCCCGGCGCAGTTCCACCAGCTCGTCGGCCGCGGACGCCTTCTCGAGGACGAAGAACACGTCGACGCTTCGTAGTGCGTCCACCGCTTGTTGGGTCAGGTGACGGGGGCTCCCCATGCCCACGCCGATCACCTTGACCATCCTCATCGCTGCTCGCGGACCGCAGCAGCAACCGTCACGTGACGACCGACACGCTTCGGGACCACGATGCGACTGCCGGTTCCGGCCGCGAGCAGTGCCGCCGCTTCTGCCACCGGCGGGGCGAGCAGTCGTCGTGCAACCGGGCTCGGGCGGCTCGGCACGGCAACGGCCTCCAGGTCGGAGCAGTCGAAGCCGACCAACCTCGCGCCGAGTTGGACCAGTCGCTGGTCGTCCACCAGCCGCCGGGTCGTTCCCACCGCGGCCACCTCGTTCCATGTCCATCCGGCCTCGGCCAGCACGATGCTCAGGATCTCTTGGAGATCGGTGAGCCGAGCGGACGAGGAAATGCCCACGCCGAGGGCGAACATCTCAGGTCTCGGGGCCCCAGCAGACGAACACCGGGTTCTCGGCGCGCAGGCGTACGCCCAGGCCGCCCGTCGACACCCCCCGGCTGACCGACAGCTCGACCACGTTGCCGAGCATGGCCGCAGCGGCCACGGCCCGGTCGACGATGGCATACGTGGCGACCACGACGCCGGTGGGCCGCAATCGCCCGAGGACGGCGGCGAGGACCTCGGTCCCCCCACCCCCGACGAAGACGCGGTCGGGGGTGGGCAGTTCGACCAGCGCGTCCGGCGCCGCTCCCTCGGCCACGGTGACGTTGACGCGGTGGCGGGCGGCGTTGGAGCGGATCCTTGCCACCTGGGCCGGGTCGCGCTCGACGGCGAAGACGTCGAGGCCGGGGCGGAGCCGACCGCACTCGATCCCGACCGAGCCGCTGCCGGCCCCGACGTCCCACAGCACCCCGAAAGGTGGGAGATCGAGCTTCCCGAGCGCCACGGCGCGCACCTCGGCCTTGGTGATCATCCCGTCTCGGTGGTCGAACTCGGCCCCCGCCAGCCCCCACGCGAGGCTGGGCGTCTCTGGCCGGGCGGTCCGGCCGGTCAGGACCAGCACGGACATGGGGTCGAAGCTTCCCTTGGCGATGGCCGCCAGATCGGAGGCGGTCACGACCTCGCCTTCCTCCCCGAGGCAAGACGCGACCGCAGCGGTCATGGCGCGTCCTGCTGGCTCGCCCGCGGCAATCAGTGCCTCGGCGACGACCTGCGGCGGGTTGTCCGGAGAGGCGAGGACGGCGACCGACGGTTGCGGCGACGACCGCACCGCCGCCACGGCGTCGGCGAGCGGGCGGCCGTGGGCAGAGACGACGGACGCGTCGTCCCAGCTGAGACCCAGTCGGGCGAAAGCGAGGGAGACCGCGCTGGGTGCCGGGTGCACCCGAAGGAGATCGTTTCCCACCCGTGTGGCCAGCAGTCTGACGATGCCGAAAAAGCCGGGGTCGCCGGAGGCCAGGACGCTGACCGCCCGGCCGCCCCTCGAAGCGTCCTCGACGCGACCGAGGACCTCGTCGAGGGGGCCAGCGAGGACGACGGTGTCGGCCTCGGGTCGGCGCAGGGCCGCCGTCTGGGAGAGCTGGCGCGACGAGCCGACGACAACGTCGGCACTGGCCAGGGCCTCGACGGCTCCGGGACCGTAGGGATGGCCGCCGTGCACGCCGACCACGGCGATCGGTATCGGGTCGTGGCCGGGCGCCGCCGTGGCCGCGACAGTCATCGCGCCGGCCGGAAGGCGTGGCCGAAGGAAGCGGAGTACACGTGGCTGACCGCGGGGACGTCGACGTCGGCCAGGGCGTCCCCGACCAGGATCATCACGCTGGTGCGCTTCCCCAGCGCGGAGAGGTCGTCGGCCAGGCGGCCGAGGGTGGAACGGCGGACGATCTCGTCCGGCCAGCTCACCTTGTACCCGATGACGACGGGCGTCGCGGCGGTGTACGCCGAGCCTTCGCACAACAGCTCGTCTGCCAGCGCCTCGGGGTCGCCGGCCGACAGGTACAGCGCCATGGTGGCACCTCGGCGGGCCAGGGCAGCCACCGATTCGTGGTCGGGGACCGACGCCGCCGTCCGCCGGGCGAGACGCGAGAGCACCACGGTCTGCGCCACCCCGGGGACCGTCAGCTCCCGGCCCGCGGCGGCGGCGGTGGCGGACACCGAAGACACCCCGGGCACGATCTCGTAGGGCCGTCCGTTCGCCCGGCACCAGTCGATCTGCTCGGCGACGGCGCTGTAGAGGGTCGGATCACCGGAATGGAGCCTGACGACGGCGGCCTCGGGGTGGGCGGCGAAGACCCCGACGATCTCGTCGAGCGTCATGCGCGACGAGTCGTAGAGGACGACCCCCGGCCGGCAACGGTCCACCAGGGACGCCGCCACCAGCGAGCCGGCCCACACGACCACGTCTGCTTGGGCGAGACGGTCCGCGCCGCGGATCGTGATCAGGTCTGGAGCCCCTGGCCCCGCACCGACGAAGGAGATCACGCGCCACACCCCCGCGCGGCCGGCGACCTGCGGGCCGGCACGATGGCGGTGGCCAGGTAGGAGCCGGGGCCGGTGGCCAGATCGGCGAGGGCCAGGCAACGCTCTCCGGGCTGTCCCAGCAGCTCGCCGGCCACCGCGGCGCCGAGCCGGCCACGGCGTGCCAGCGACGCGGCGACCGCCGGCAGCTCCCGCCCGCCCTTGTAGATGACCACGGTCGTGTCGTCATGGTCGAAGAGGGAGTCCAGTTCGGCGGGGTCGTCACCGAGGATCGCCACCGTGACCCGCTCGTCGCCCTGGGCGACGGTCGTCGACGTCGCCGCCGCCAGCTGCTGGAAGGGGAGGATGCCGGGTTCCGCCTCGACAACCGCCCCGGGCGCCAGCGCCTGCACGGCTTCGGCCAGCGCGGGGAACGACGAGTAGAGGTGCGGGTCGCCAAGCGTGGCGAAGGCGACCAGCTCCCCCTGGTCGAGGAGCACAGCGATCCGCTCGGCGGCAGCGGCCAGGGTCCGGCGCCTGGCTCGGGCGTCAGGACCGACGTGGAGCACCACTCGCTCGACGGCCACCCCCGGCGCCGCGGCGTGGACGACCGCCTCTGCCCTTCCGGTCGCGTCGTCCGAGATGGACCCGGCGAGCACGCGATCGGCGGCCAGGAGGATCCGGCGGGCCCGACCGGTGAGGAGCTCGGGATCACCGGGGCCGACGCCGACCCCCACGAGGCACGGTCCGCCAGGGATGGGGCGGCGGGACCGCCGCTCGCTGGTGGGGGCAGGGCCGGCGGAGCGGACGAAGGCCTCGAGCGCGAGGCGGATGGTGCCGGCCTCGGAGCGACCTGAGCGGGCCGCAGCGACCGAGAGCGCAGCTTTCAGGTCGTCGGAGAGGTAGACCGACGTCTTGCGCATCGTGGACCTCGACCGGCCGGCGCCCCTCCGGCCGGCCGTGCGCTCATCGGGTGCCACGGCCGGCGGCACCGGGCACGGCGAGCGGCGACCGAGCCGCCGTGGAGACGAACGCCTCGGCGAGGGTCGGGTCCGACGCCAGGTGGACATGCAGGTAGGAGGCGAGGAGGTGCGGAGCGGCGAACCCGCCGGTCGTCGTCCCGTGCCGGCCAGCGAGGACCAGAGCGTCGCCGCCCGGGTCGGTGGCCGAGTAGTGGAACTCGTGGCCCCGGACCTGGGTCCCCGCCGGCCCCAGTGGCGACGGGCCCGTCGTCGTCGCCGACCGGTAGGCGAGGACGCGCCCGCCGCCCATGGTCGCGTCGGCGTCCACCACCCCGGCCATGGCGGACCCGTCGAGCCTGCGGGTCAGCCACAACAGCCCTCCGCACTCGGCCCAGATCACGCCGCCCCGGCGGTGGTGGTCGGCTACGGACCGCAGCATCGGCTCGTTGGCGGCCAGGGCGTCCGCGTACACTTCGGGGAAGCCGCCGCCGGCGAGCACGGCGGACGTCTGTGCCGGCAGACCCTCGTCGACGCAGGGGTCGAAGGTGACCACCTCCGCCCCGGCGGCACCGAGCGCCTCGAGGTTGTCCGGGTACGAGAAGCTGAAGGCCGGGCCGGCGGCGACCGCCACAAGGGGCCGAGCATGATCGCCGACGACCTGTCTGGGCCGGGCCAGCGATGCCGTGGGAACGGAGGGAGCAGAACGAGCCAGGCGCATCAGCCCGTCGAGGTCGCAGCCCGCCGAGATGGACACGGCCAGGCGATCGAGTGCCTGGCGGACGCCGGAGGGATCCTCGGCGACCGGCTGCAACCCCAGGTGACGGCTGCGCCACCGCATGGCGTCATCACGTCGCAGGACCCCGTAGACGGGCACGCCGGCGTCGGCGAGTGCAGCGCGCAGCATCGCCTCGTGGTTGTCGCTGCCCACCAGGTTGAGGACCACCCCGGCGACGCGCACCTCGGGGTCCCAGGTGCGAAAGCCGTGGACGACAGCAGCGACCGATTGGCTCGTGGACGCGGCGTCGACGACGAGGACCACCGGGGCGTCGAGGCGCTTGGCCACCTCGGCCGTCGACGACGGGGTGCCGTCGGCGGCGCCGTCGAAGAGGCCCATGACCCCTTCGACCACCAGGACGTCGGCGCCCTCTGCGGCCCTGGCCGCCAGCGGGCCCATCAGCTCCGCACCGCACATCCACGGGTCGAGGTTGCGCCCCGGCCGGCCGGTCGCCACCGAGTGGTAGCCCGGGTCGATGAAGTCCGGCCCGACCTTGGCCGCCGCCACCCACCATCCCCGCTGCCGGAACGCCGCCATCAGGCCCGAAGCGACCGTGGTCTTGCCCGCCCCCGAGCGAGTGCCGGCCACGACCAGGCGCGGGCCGAGGGCGGTCAATACTCGATCCCCTTGCGGGCTCGGATGTCCTGGTCGAAGGCATGCTTCACCTTGACCATCTCGGTCACCGTGTCGGCCAGCGCCACGACCTCGGCCGGCGCGTTGCGCCCGGTGACGATGACGTTGGTCCGTTGCGGGCGCGAGGCGAGGACCGCTACCACGTCGGCGACCGGCACCCAGCCGTACTTCACGATGTAGGTCATCTCGTCGAGGATCACCATGTCGTAGTCGCCCGAGGCGATCATCTGGCTGGCTACCTGCCAGGCGTGGCGGCCCCTGGCCTCGGTGGCGTCGAGATCTTCCGACTCCCAGGTGAACCCGTCGCCGAGGGTGTGCCAGTCGATCCCGAGATGCGCAGCCAGCTTGCGCTCGCCGACCTGCCACTTGTCGCTCTTGACGAACTGGACGACACCCACCGTCCACCCCCGGGCCCAGGCCCGTCCCATCACCCCGAAGGCGGCCGAGCTCTTGCCCTTTCCGGGACCGGTGTTGACCAACAGGCGCGACGGCTGGGGCACCGGCGCGACACTAGCCGTCCCCCCCCGACGTAGGGTAGGTTGCCCTACGTCTTGGTAGGGTCCCCGGCGATGCTGCCCGAGAACAACGCCGCCCCTCCCTTCGGCGAGGGCGGCACCGGTGCCCCGGCCCCGTCTGGCCCGGTCCAGTCTGGTCCGGGACCCGCGCCGGCCTGCCCGAGCGTCGACAACGTGGTTGCGCGCGCCGATGGGGGCCTGACCCGCATCCGCGTGCCGGGCGGCCGGATCGGGGCCGCCGCGCTCCAGGCGGTGGCCGACGCGGCGCAGCGATGGGGCAGCGGGATCGTGGAGATCACCAGCCGGGCCAATCTGCAGCTGCGGGGGATCCGGCCAGGAGCGGCGGCCGCCCTTGGAGCAGCGCTGGTCGGCTCGGGGGTCAGTGGCGGCCCGTTCGCCGACCGTCGTCGCAACGTCCTGCTCGGTCCCCTGGGCGACCTGGACCCCGACGCGGTGGACCTCGGCCCGCTCCTCGCGCCGCTGCTCGCCGCCCTGGACGCGGAGTCTCGACTCGACGGGCTCGACGACAAGTTCGGCTTCGCCATCGACGGCGGCGGATCGTTCGGCCTTGCTGGCCGGCGAGCCGCGGTGGTCGCCGTCCCGACGTCGACGGGCGGTGTGATGGGCGTCTGTTGGGGGTGGGCAGCCGACGGAGAGGAAGGGTCGTCCGCCCGGCCGCGGCGCGTGGCACGAAGCGAGCTAGTCGACGCGCTGGTCGAGGCGGCTGTCGGGTCGCTGGGCCGGCCCCGGGCGAGTGCCACCGTGCCGGCAGCGAGCGCGGCAGCCGCCGTCCGGGTCGCCGGCCCCCTCGGGGCGGGAGCCGGATGGGTGGGGGCCATGCCGACGCTCGGCCGGGCCGACTCCAAGGCCATGACTGCCATGGCGGCCGCGGCGAGGCGCTACTCGGACGGTCTGCTGCGTCTCACCCCCTGGCGGGGTGTCGTGTTCCCGGCCGTCGCAGCCGACGAGCGCGCCGCCCTCCTCGACGACCTCAAGGCAGCCGGCCTCGTCGTCGACGCCTCCGACCCGGCGTCGACGGTCGTCGCCTGCGCCGGGTCGCACGGCTGCACCTCGGGGCTGACCGATGCCATCGGCGACGCCCACCGGGTCATCGCGGCGCGCCGCGAAAGCGGCGCCCCTCCCGCGGCGGTGCACGTGTCAGGCTGCGCCAAGTGCTGCGCCCACCACACCCCGCTGGCTGTCACCCTGGTCGGTTCGGGCCCCGATCGCTATGACGTCTACGCGGACGGCGACCTACGGGCACTGGCCGTTCGCAGCGCAGAGGCCGTGGCCGTGGCGGCGGGCTCATGACCGGACGCCGCTACGAGCGCAACGGCGCCGAGATCTACCGCCGGTCGTTCGAGACCATCCGGGCCGAGGCCGACCTCACGCAGGTCCCCGACGACCTCGAGAAGCTCGCGGTGCGGGTGGTCCACTCCTGCGGGATGGTCGACGTGGTCGCCGACCTTCGCTTCTCCGCCGGTGCCGGCCGTGCCGGGCGGGCGGCGCTCGCCGCTGGAGCGCCGATCCTGGCCGACGCCCACATGGTCGCCGACGGCGTGACCCGAAGCCGGCTGCAGGCGGGCAACGACGTCATCTGCACCCTGGGCGACCCCCGGGTCCCCGAGGTTGCCGCGGCGATGGCGACGACCCGCTCCGCCGCCGCCGTCGATCTGTGGCTGGAGCGCCTCGAAGGTTCGGTCGTCGCTGTCGGAAACGCCCCGACGGCCCTGTGGCGCCTGCTGGAGCTGCTCGACAGCGGCGCTCCACGCCCGGCGCTCATCCTGGGGTTCCCCGTCGGCTTCGTGGGCGCGGCCGAGTCCAAGCAGGCGCTCGTCGAGGCGGTCCACGGCGTCCCCTACGTGACGGCGCTCGGCCGCCGCGGCGGCAGCGCCATGGCCGCCGCCGCGGTCAACGCCCTGGCGACCGAGCGCGAATGACCGGGGATCGCGCGAACGGGCGGCTGTGGGGGGTGGGAGTCGGGCCCGGTGACCCCGAGCTCGTCACCGTGAAGGCGCAGCGGATCATCGCCGGCTCGGGAGCGGTGGCCTTCTTCGCCGCCGCCGGGCGGCCGAGCAACGCCCGGGCCGCGGCCGCCGACCACCTCCGGCCCGGCCAGCGCGAGTTGGCACTGCACTATCCCGTCACGACCGAGCTGGCGGCCGGAGCCGAATACGAACGCCTGTTGTCCGGCTTCTACGACGAGGCGGCGGACCGGATCGCCACGGTCCTCGACGAGGGCGTCGACGTGGCCGTGCTCTGCGAAGGCGACCCGCTCTTCTACGGGTCCTACATGTACCTCCACAACCGGCTGGCCGGTCGCTACCGAAGCGAGGTCGTGCCCGGCGTCCCGTCGATCCTGGCCGGCGCGGCCGTGCTGGGCGCCCCGCTCGTGTGCCGCAACGAGACGCTGTCCGTGCTGTCGGGCGTGCTGCCGGGCGAGGAGCTGCGGCGGCGGCTGGCGGCGGCCGAGGCGGCCGTCGTGATGAAGCTCGGTCGCAACCTCGAAAAGGTCCGCGCCTCGGTCGAGGCCGCCGGTCTGCTGGAGCGGGCCTGGTACGTCGAGCGGGCCACCATGCCCGAGCAGCGGATCCTGCCCCTGGCAGAAGCCGATCCGGCCGCCGCCCCCTACTTCTCCATCGTCGTCATCCCCAGCGCCGAGGCCCCGACCCGGTGAGCGCGACCACATGACCCTTCCCCGAGGCAGGCTCGCCATCGTCGGGCTCGGGCCTGGCGGCACGCCGTGGCGGACCCCGGCCGCCGACGCGCTGCTGACCGAGGCCACCGACCTGGTCGGCTACACCACCTATCTCGACATGGTCGAAGCTCGGCCGGCCGGCCAGGTCCGCCATCCGTCGGACAACCGAACGGAAGGCCAGCGGGCCGCCCACGCTCTGGAACTGGCAGCCGAGGGGCGATCGGTAGTGGTCGTGTCGTCAGGGGACCCCGGGGTGTTCGCTATGGCGGCCGCGGTGATGGAACAGCTCGACCACCCCGACCGTCCCGCATCCTGGGAGAACGTCGACGTCATCGTCAGCCCCGGTGTCAGCGCCGCCCACGCTGCAGCGGCCCGGGCCGGTGCTCCGCTCGGCCACGACTTCGCCACCATCTCCCTGTCGGACAACCTCAAGCCCTGGTCGGTCATCGAGTCCCGGCTGGTGGCCGCCGCGACAGCGGACTTCGTGCTCGCCCTCTACAACCCGGCGTCGAGGCACCGACCCTCGCAGCTCGGACGGGCCCTCGCCGTCATCGGCGCCCACCGACGCCCCGACACCCCTGTGGTCGTCGCCCGCGACGTCGGCCGCCCAGCCGAGCGAGTCGACGTGGTCCCGCTCGCCGGCCTGGACCCTTCCGTCGTCGACATGCGGACGATCCTCATCGTCGGGTCCTCGCAGACGAGGATGGTGGACGTGCCCGGATGGGACCGACGCGGCGTCTACACCCCGCGGCGCTACCCCGAGGTGCCAGCGGACGGGTAGAGGTACCAGCGGACGCGAGAGAGCCCGAGCGACGCGCACACCCACTCGAGCGCGTCGGCGACGGTGGAGGCCGACGGACCGTCCGGCGACGGCGGACGGTCGACGACCACGACGTCCACCCCCAGGTTCCGAGCCGCCTCGAGCTTGGCGACGGTGGCGTCCCCGCCGCTGTTCTTGGTCACGACGAGGTCGATCCGCTGACGCGCCATGAGCGCCGTCTCCGCGTCGACGCTGAACGGGCCCCGGTCGAGGATCACCTCCGCGGGGTGCAGAAGCAGCCGCTCGGGAGGGTCGATCGAGCGGACCAACCACCATCGTCGCCCGTCGGAGGCAGGAGCCAACGTATCGAGCTCGCTCCGACCGGTGGTCACGAACACCCGGCGGGACCCACCGCGGACGATCTCGGCGGCGGCCGCCGCCATCGTGGCCACGACCGTCCAGCGGTCGCCCGGCTGCGCCTGCCAGCCCGGCCGCTCGAGGCGTAGCCTCGCAACCCCGGCCCGGTTGCACGCCTCGTAGGCGTGCCAGCGCATCCGCGCCGCGAACGGGTGGGTGGCGTCGACCAGGGCCGAGATCCGCTCGGCCCGAAGGTAGGCAGCCAGCCCCTCGGCGCCACCGAACCCCCCGGAACGGAGCCGCCCGGCCAGCGGTGCGGGGTTCGCCGTCCGGCCCGCCAACGAAGTCACGACCACCAGGTCGTCGCGTGCAGCCAACGTCTTCGCCAGGCGGCTGGCCTCGGTCGTCCCCCCGAGCAGCAGTAGGCGAGGCGGGTCGGTCACGGTCGTCGCATGGATTGAGAGCCGCCGCGCCGGGCTGGTAGCGTCCGGGGCGGTTACAGGGAACACCGGTGAGAAGCCGGGGCTGTCCCGCAACTGTAACCGGGGAGCAGACCCCACCTAAGGTCACGGTCCAGCCGGACGGGAAGGCCGGGGCGAGCGTCGATCCGGGAGCCAGGAAACCTGTGCCGACGGAGATCTCGACGCGGGAGACGTCAAGGGTGAACCAGTGGCAGCCGTCACACCCCTCGGGCGCGGTCATGGTGTGCGGCACCACGTCCAATGCCGGCAAGAGCACGGTCACGGCCGGTCTGTGCCGTCACTACGCCCGGCGCGGGGCGCGGGTGGCGCCGTTCAAGGCACAGAACATGTCGAACAACTCGGCGGTCACGCGCGCCGGCCACGAGATCGCCCGAGCCCAGGCCTGGCAGGCCATGGCGGCCGGAGTCGACGCCGAGGTCGCCATGAACCCCGTGCTCCTAAAGCCCATGGGCGAGCGCCGCTGCCAGGTGGTGGTGATGGGCCGCCCGCTGGGCACGATGACGGCGGCCGACTACCACCGGCTGAAGCCGGCGCTGCTCGACGTGGTCCTGGGGGCACTGACCGACCTCCGCCGCCGCTGCGACGTGGTGATCCTCGAAGGAGCGGGCAGCCCGGCGGAGATCAACCTCCTCGACGCCGACATCGTCAACCTCCGCCTGGCCCACGACGCCGGGTTGCCGGCCATCGTCGTCGGCGACATCGACCTGGGCGGGGTGTTCGCCTCGCTGTTCGGGACCGTCGCCCTGCTGCCCGACGCCTACCGCCCGCTGGTCAAGGGCTTCGTGGTCAACAAGTTCCGCGGCGACCCGGCGCTTCTCTTCGACGGCACGGCCCAACTGCAGGAGCGTTGCGGCGTCCCGACCCTCGGGGTGCTGCCGTTCCTAGACGGCCCCGAGATCGACAGCGAGGACTCGCTCGCCCTCGACCGGCCCTTCGACGCTGCGCCGGAAGAAGGGGACGCCGGCGCCGACCCGGCCCAGGTCCGCGATGTCCTCGACGTGGCGGTGGTGCGCCTGCCCCGCATCGCCAACTTCACCGACATCGACCCGCTGCGCATGGAACCTGGGGTACGACTGCGCTGGGTCGACGACGCCCGCAGCGTCGGGCAGCCCGACCTGCTCGTCATCCCCGGCTCCAAGGCCACCGTCGCCGACCTGGCCTGGCTGCGCAGCCGCGGGCTGCACCGGGCCGTCGACGCCGTGCGCGGGGTCGTGCTGGGCATCTGCGCCGGCTACCAGATGCTCGGCCGGTCGATCGCCGACCCCGGCGGTGTCGAGTCCTCTGATCCTGCCGTGGACGGCCTCGGCCTGTTGGACGCCGTCACGACGTTCGGCACCGACAAGGTCACCCGGTGGCGCCACGGCCGACTGTTCGGCCGGCAGGCGGGCGGCTACCAGATCCACCACGGCGTCGTGCAGGCGTCGGGGCCGCCGCTGGTCGAGCTCGACGACGGGACCGGCGACGGCGCCGTCGGCGCCACCCCGGGCGGCGGCACGGTGTGGGGCACCTCGCTGCACGGCCTGCTCGAGTCGGACGGGGCGAGGGCAGCCCTCCTCGAGCAGGTGGCGGGCAAGACGGGGAAGCACATCGCCCACGGCGGATCCTTCGGGGCCGCCCGCCAGCGACGGATCGACCGGTTGGCCGACGCCGTCGCCGAGCACCTCGACATGGAGGCGCTGGACCGGATCCTCGCCGAAGGAGCTGCGAGGTGACCGTCCACGTCGAAGACGTGCTGGCGGCCGTCGGGGCGCGGGTGGACCACCTGCGCGCGTCGGTGGGCGAGCCACCGGTGGCAGAAGAGGGCTGGCGCCCCTGTGACGCCGTCACCGCGGCCGACCTGGAGGTAGCCATCGCCGGCGCCGGTGCCGGCGACCGCCAGGTGGCAGCGTCGCTGCTGGTCCAGTCCTACGCGCACCGGGTCGTCGCGGTCAGCCTGGCGGCCTTCGCCGTCGGCCTGCCCTGGCCGTCACCGGCCGCCGCCGCCACCTCGGTTCGCCTCGCCGGGGGGCGGGCGAGAGCGCTGTGCTTCCGGGCCGAGGCGCTGGGGGAAGCGGGCGACGTCCGGTCGCTGGTCGAGGCCGCGTTCAGCTCCCATCTCGTCCCGTTCGTCTCGACCGTGCGGGCACACCATCGTGTCGGAGAACGGCTGGTCTGGGCCAATATCGCCGCCTCGTGCGCTGCCGCCTTCCGCGCCGTCGAGGGCTCAGCCCGCGACCGCGGCGACGCCGCCGAGCAGGCGGCGATCCGACGCCGCGCCGCCGAGCTTCTCGAGCACGTGCCGTGGCTCGAGGGCACCGGATGGTTCGACGCCGACAGCGGCGACTGGGGTTGGCAGCGGTCCGCCTGTTGCCTGTGGTACCGCACGTCGGGGGGGCGCACCTGCGAGGGCTGCAGCCTCCGGCGGCAGGGTCGGTCATGAGCGCGCCGGCCGAGGCGAAGCCAGGTCGGATCCACGTCATCGTCTCGACCGACACCGACCTGCTGGCGCTTCGCACCGCTGTCGAGAGCCTCCCGGTCGGCTTCCCGGCGGTCACCGCCGCCACGACCTGGGCACCGGACCCGATCGGCGACCTCCACGATGCCCGCTGCGTGCTGGTTCGCCTCCTCGGCGGCCGCCGGGCCTGGCCCGAAGGCTTCGACCGTCTGCGTGCCGAGTGCGCCGAGCGGGGGGTGGCGCTGCTGGCCTTCGCCGGCGAGGCGGTCCCCGACGCCGAGTTGACCGCCGCGTCGACCGTGCCGAGCGCCACGGTCACCGAGGCGTTCGCCTACCTGGTGCACGGAGGTCCGGCCAACCTCGAGAACCTGCTGCGCTTCGTGGCCGACACCGTCTGCTTCGACGGGTGGGGCTTCGAGGCGCCGAGCCCCATCGCCGAGCACGGTGTCTGGCGCGAACCGGACCTGGCGGGAACGGGTCCGGTGGTCGGCATCGTCTTCTACCGGGCCCATCTCGTCGCCGGCAACACGCAATTCGTCGACGATCTGTGCGCCGCGGTCAGCGCAGCGGGCGGGCGACCACTGGCGCTGTGGTGCTACACCCTGCGCGACCGGGCCGCCAGGCCGATCGTCGAGCTCCTCGCCCGCCAGGGGGCCCGAGCCCTCATCACGACGGTCCTCGCCGCCGGCGGCGCGGCCGCCGCCGCCGGTACGACCGGTGCCCGTGGGGGGCTCGACGGCGAAGGCTGGGACGTCTCGGAGCTGGCGGAGCTGGACATCCCGGTCGTCCAGGCCCCCTCCGCCGGACGTTCGAGCGAGGAGTGGGCGGCGTCCGACGCGGGGCTCGGCCCCTACGACGTCACCTCGGGAGTGGCCATCCCCGAGCTCGACGGGCGCATCATCGCCCCCGCCTTCGCCTTCAGCGAGGTCGTCGACGACGGCGACCAGCTCGGCACCAGCGTCCGGGCATACCGCAGCATCCCCGACCGCGCGGCGCGCGTCGCGCGTCTCGCCGTGCGCCTGGCCGGCCTGCACGCCAAGCCACCCGCCGAGCGCCGGGTGGCCATCGTCCTGTCCGCCTACCCGACGAGGCGGAGCCGGCTGGGCAACGCGGTCGGCCTGGACACCCCCGCCTCGGCGCTCGTGATCCTCGACGCGCTGGCGGCCGCCGGGTACCGGGTGACGGCCCGGCCCGAAGACGGCGACACCTTGATGGCCGCGCTGGCCGACGGCTTGACCTACGACGCCGACGACCTCACCGATGAGCAGCTCGCCATCGCCGTCGGTCGCCTGCCGGCCGGAGACTACGCCGGGTGGTTCGCCACGCTGCCCGACGCGGCCAGGGAGGAGCTCGAGTCGGTGTGGGGCCCACCCCCGGGCCGGCACCGGGTCCACGACGGCCAGCTCGTGTTCAGCGGCATGGAGCTCGGCAACGTGGTCATCGCCATCCAACCTCCCCGGGGCTACGGCGACGACCCGGTGGCCGTCTACCACTCGCCGTCGCTGCCCCCCGCCCACCACTACCTCGCCTTCTACCGCTGGCTGGATGAGGTGTGGGGTGCCGACGCCGTCGTCCACCTGGGCAAGCACGGCACCCTCGAGTGGCTGCCCGGCAAAGCCGTCGGCCTGTCGGCCGGGTGCTGGCCCGACGCCGCGCTCGGTGACGTGCCGCTGTTCTACCCCTTCGTGGTCAATGACCCCGGCGAGGGCACCCAGGCCAAGCGCCGCAGCCACGCGGTCGTCGTCGACCACCTGCTCCCGCCGATGACCAGAGCCGACACCTACGACGACCTCGCCCGGCTCGAACAGCTCTTCGACGAGTACGCCCAGCTGCAGTCGCTCGACCCGACCAAGCTCCCCGCTTTGCGCGAGCGGATCTGGGCGCTGTTGCGCGAAGCCAGCATCGACGAGGACCTCGGCCTGTCGGCGGTGTCGTTGGACGACGGGTTCGACGACGTCGTCCTCGCCGTCGACGGCTACCTGTGCACCTTGAAGGACGCGCAGATCCGTGGCGGGCTCCACGTCCTCGGTTCGGTGCCGGCCGACGACGCCCTCGTCGACCTGGTGCTGGCCATCACCCGCCTGCCCCAGGGACGTGTCGCGTCGCTGCGCCAGCAGGTCGCGTCGGGCCTCGGGCTCGACGGTGACGACCCGCTCCATCTCGATCGGATCGAGGAGGCGTGCCGTTCCCTTGTCGTCGCGGCCGCGTCCGAGGGCTGGGTGGCGCCCTCCGGCGCCTCGCCGACGATGGCATGGATCTGCGAGTGGCTGGTCCCCAACCTGCGCCGCGCCGGCGACGAGGTCGCCAATCTGCTGGCCGGTCTCGACGGCCGCTACGTGCCGGCCGGCCCGAGCGGCGCCCTCACCCGCGGCTGCGCCTACGTCCTGCCCACCGGCCGGAACTTCTACTCCGTCGACCCGAAGGCGCTGCCGACGGAGCTCGCCTTCGAGGTCGGGAAAAAGTTGGCCGACGCCGTCCTCGCCCGCCACCTCGACGAGGAGGGCTGCTATCCCCAGACCGTCGGCCTCGTCTTGTGGGGCACCGCCGCCATGCGCACCCAGGGAGACGACGTGGCCGAGGCCCTGGCGCTCCTCGGCGTGCGCCCGGTCTGGGAGGAGCGGTCGCGGCGCGTCGTCGGCCTCGAGCCGATCCCGATGGCGGAGCTGGGACGACCCCGCGTCGACGTCACCCTTCGAATCTCGGGGTTCTTCCGCGACGCCTTCCCGGCGCTGGTCGACCTCCTCGACGAAGCTGTTGAGCTGGTCGCCGGGCTCGACGAACCCGCCGCGCACAACTTCGTCCGGGCACATGGCGCCGAGGACCCCAGGGTCTACGGACCCGCCCCGGGTGCCTACGGCGTCGGCATCCTGTCGCTGCTCGAGGGCCGCGACTGGCGGTCCGACGACGACCTCGCCGCGGTGTACGTCGCCTGGTCGGGCTGGTCGTACACCAGGAGCGGGTTCGGGCGGCCCGCCGTCGAGGCCATGCGGCGGCGGTTCGCGGCCATCGACGTCGCCCTCAAGAACCAGGACAACCGCGAGCACGACATCTTCGACTCCGACGACTACCTGCAGGAGCACGGCGGGATGGTCGCCACCATCCGCTCCCTCACCGGCCGCGACCCCAAGGCGTGGTTCGGCGACTCGGCCAACCCGGCTCGGCCGCTCGTCCGCTCGCTGGCTGAGGAGGCCGCCAGGGTGGTGCGGACCCGGGTGATCAACCCCAAGTGGCTGCAGGCCATGCGCCGGCACGGCTACAAGGGTGCGTTCGAGATGGCCGCCACCGTCGACTACCTGTTCGGCTACGACGTCACGGCCCATGTCGCACAGCCATGGATGTACGACCGCGTGGCCCAGACCTACGTCGCAGACACCGAGAACCGGGCATTCTTCGAACAGTCCAACCCCTGGGCGCTCAGGTCCATCGTCGAACGGCTCCTCGAGGCCGAGGAGCGAGGCCGGTGGAAGCCCGACGACGAGACCGCCGACATGTTGCGGAGGGCGCTCCTCGAGGCCGACGGGTGGGAGGAGTCTCGATGACCTCGCACCTCCCGTTCTCGTCCGTCGTCGGCCAGGACGACGCCAAGCTGGCGCTGCTCTTGGCGGCCGTCGAGCCGCGTCTCGGGGGGGTGCTGCTGCGAGGGGACAAGGGCTCGGCCAAGACGACCCTCGCCCGGGGGTTGGCAGACCTGCTGCCCCCCGGTGCACCGTTCGTCGAGCTCCCCCTCGGTGCCGCCGAGGACCGGGTGATCGGCGCGCTCGACGTGGCCGCGCTCCTCGACTCCCGAGCGTACGCCTTCCGCCCGGGGCTGCTCGCCGCGGCCCACGGGGGGGTCCTCTACGTGGACGAGGTGAACCTCCTACCGGACCATCTGGTGGACGTCCTGCTCGACGTGGCCGTATCGGGCATGAACCGCGTCGAACGCGAC
>JAKAQB010000177.1 GCA_021811865.1 Actinomycetes bacterium
GGCAGGCGGATCGACTGGAAGAGGCTCACGGCCTCGTGAGTGGTGAGGTGGTGGCCGCCGGCTGTGGCGTGCCAGCCCGGCATGTAGACCTCTCGTCTGAGCAGCGTCGCGGGCCCCGTGCACGCGGCCGTCACCGTGGCGATGCCGTGGGCGTCGAGACGGCAGCTGCCCACGGGTCCTACTTCCACATCGCCTCGGTGGACAGCAGCGACCTGCCGATCCCGGCGCTCTCGGCCGACTACGTCCCGGCGCATGTCGCGCCCGGACCCATGGCGAAGTACTTCGGCAGCTACGACAACCAGGAGCCGGGACTCCTCGAGCGGCTCCCCGACTACGAGGGGCTCGATGTGCGCTACATCATGCTGACCGGCTCCGACACCTTCTTCGGCACCGGCGCGGACCTGGCGGGCGGGGTGACCCGTGTCCAGCGTGACAGCCTCGCCACGATCTCAGGCTTCCCCACCCGCAGAACTTCTACTCGGTCATCTCAGCCAGTGGCGCTGAGCACTCTCCCGCCAGGCTGCCGGGACCTCGTTCGTGGCCTGCCGGGGTGGTGCGTCCAACGAACTCGATCGGCCGAGCGAGTGAGAGGCGGTCCGGGTGATCGCCGGCGAGGCCCGGTGGCAGGCCCGGTTCGCCGCTCCGAGGCGGCGGCGCTGAGCGGGCCCTGCAGCCTCGTCCCGTGTGCAACGGGGAGCCGAGCCGCTCGCGACACGGCGGAGGCAGCATCTGGCTTGACTGGCGTCCGGCGGACATGGGGCGCACGGCGGCCCCTCGGACGCTCTTTCGCGCCAGGCCGAGAGAGCGCACGCCGGCAGGTCAGCCCTGTCCCGCCACCGGGTGCCGACCGGCGGAGATGGCGAGCAGCCGGGCGGCGACGGGTCCGAGACGCCCCGACCACACCGCCCGGATCACGCGGTGGAGGCGCAGTCCCTCGCAGGGCACCGCGACGAGCGCGCCGGACTCCCGCTCGTCTGCTACCGCCAGAGCCGAGAGCACCGCCGGTCCGGCTCCGGCGCCGGCGGCTGCCTTGATCGCCGTGGTCGAGCCGAGCTCCATGGCGCTCACCACTTCGAGGCCGTGCTCGGCGAGCGCCTCGGCGAGGACCTGGCGGGTCCCCGAGCCCTCCTCCCGCAGGAGGAGCGCCGTGCGGGCGAGCTCATCGGGCGAGAGCACCCGCCGCCGCCTGGCCCACGGGTGCGACGCGCCGACGACGACCACGAGCTCGTCCTCGAGCACCTCCCTGAACGAAAGCCGCCCGGGAGGGCGCGCTCCTTCGATGAAGCCGAGATCCGCCCGCCCGTCGGCGACAAGCCCGGCGACGCTCGCCGTGTTGCCCATCTCGAGCGAGACGCTGGCGCCGCCGCGCTCACCCGCGAGCTTGCCCAGCCAGGACGGGACGAGGTACTCGGCCACCGTCATGCTGGCCGCCAGGCGGAGGCTGGAGCGCGCCGACCGGTGGAGCGCCGAGGTCCCGACGAGCAGCGACTCGAGCGCATGCAGGACGGGTGTCGCCCACTCGACCGTCGCCTCGCCGGCGGGGGTCAGCCGGGACCCGGTCGTCGCCCGCTCGAGGAGGTGGATGCCGAGCACCTGTTCCAGCTTGCGCAGCCGCATGCTGGCGGCCGGCTGCGTGATCCCGTGCGCCCCGGCTGCCGCGCTGATGGACCCGAGCTCGCTCACCGAGACGAGCAGATCGAGCGAGGTCAGCTCAGGCACCGGCTCGGGAAGGGGCATAAGCGAAGCTTAGAACGCTACCTCGAGACGGCATCTTCCGGGCGGGCCGTTCGACCGTCAGCCTTGGGCGAAAGGAGGCACCGTGCCCATCGATACCGCTCTCACGCGCACCACCTTGCCGCTCGGCCCGGAGGTGTCCGCCCGCCGCTCGTTGCCCCAGGCGGCGGCGGTCCTCGTCCCTGGAGCCGCCCTGGCGGCGGCCATCGCCGTGGTGGCCAGCCTCCTCGGCTCGCTCGTCCCGGTCATCGGCGCCCCGGTCATGGCCATCGTCATGGGGATCATCGTCGCCACGCTCCGCCCGCCGCCGCCGAGCGCCAGGCCGGGGCTCGCCTTCGTCGGCAAGCGCGTCCTCCAGGGCTCGATCGTCGTCCTCGGTCTCGGGCTCTCGCTCGGGCAGGTGCTCGTCGCCGGCGCCGCCTCCCTGCCGGTCCTCGTGGGCACCCTCGTGGCCGCTCTCGGTGCAGCCTGGGCGGTCGGCCGTCTACTCGGCTTGCGGACGGACCTCACGACCCTCATCGGCGTGGGGACGGCGATCTGCGGCGCCTCGGCGATCGCCGCCACCGACGCCGTCATCGGTGCCGAGGAAGCCGATGTCAGCTACGCAGTGGCCACGATCTTCACCTTCAACGTCGTCGCCGTGCTGCTCTATCCGACCCTCGGACACCTGCTCGGGCTCTCGCAGCACGCGTTCGGGCTCTGGAGCGGGACGGCCATCAACGACCTCTCGTCGGTCGTGGCGGCGTCGACCATCTACGGCCACGCCGCTGCGGGATACGGGGTCGTGGTGAAGTTGACCCGCACGCTCGCCATCATCCCCATCGCCCTGGGCCTCGCCGCCCTCCGGCGCCGGCGCGCGGCGGAGCAGCCGGCAGCCAGAGCGGGGGCCCCGCGTGTCTCGCTGGCGCGGGTCCTGCCGCTGTTCATCCTCGCCTTCCTGGTGGCCGTCGTCGCCAACACGCTCGGGCTCGTCCCGGGCGGCTTCCACCACGAGCTGTCGGACTCTGCCACCTGGATGATCACGGCCGCTCTGGCCGCCATCGGGCTCTCGACGAGACCGGCGGAGATCCGCCGTGCAGGGTTGCGGCCCCTGGCGCTCGGAGCGGCGTTGTGGGCGACGGTCGGGGCCGTGAGCCTGGCGCTCCAGTTCGCCACCGGCACGCTGCGTTGAGCGGGGACTCGATAGCGTTCGACCGTGTCCGGCGAGCGGTCGCCTCTGCGGGTGGTCCGCCTGTTGCTCGGTGCCCTGGTGGCAGCGGGGCTGCTGGCGGCCTGCTCCGGCTCCGCCTCGGCCCCGCCCCGCACGTCGTCGCCTGGAGCGTCCCGGGCGAGCCTGCCGCCGACGACCTCCGGCCCGCCCACGCGCACGAGGTTCGCCCACGTCTTCGTGGTGGTCATGGAGAACGAGTCGTACCAGGCGGCGCTGGCGGACCCGTCGATCGCCGCCCTTGCCCGTCGCTATGCCTACGACACGAGGTCCTACGGCGCCGCCCACCCGTCTCTCCCGAACTACCTGGCGTTGACGGCCGGCTCGACGTTCGGGATCACCTCTGACTGCCTCAGCTGCTTCGTCGCCTCCGACAACCTCGGCGCTCAGCTCAGCCGACACGGCGTCAGCTGGGACGCGTTCTTCGAAGATGTCTCGTCCCCCTGCTACCTCGGCACCTCCTACGGCCTGTACGCCGCCAAGCACAACCCGTTCCGCTACTTCCACGACATGCGGGCGAGCCGGGCTCTCTGCTCCCACCTGCTCCCGTACCCGAGGCTGCGAGCGGTGCTGGAGCGCCCGGCTGCGGAGGCACCCCGCTTTGTCTGGGTGACGCCCAACGTGTGTGACGACGGCCACAGCTGCCCCGAGAGCGTGGCTGGCCGTTGGCTCGCCGACTTCGTGAGGGAGGTGACCGCCAGCCGCGCCTGGCGCGACCGGGGCCTGCTCCTCGTCACCTGGGACGAGGGATCCTTCGGAGATCCGAGCTCCGTCACCCCGGCCGGTCGCCTGCTGGCGACGGGAGGCGGCGGTCACCTGCTCACCCTCGTCGTCTCCCCGCTCGTGCGGGCCCACACCGTGCTGCGCCAGCAGCTCAGTCCCTACGGGCTGCTCGCCACCATCGAGGAGAACTTCGGCCTCCCCCTTCTCGGCGCAGCCCACGCCTGGTCGGGTCACACCCTGCTC
>JAKAQB010000178.1 GCA_021811865.1 Actinomycetes bacterium
CGGAGAGCGATAGCGGGGACGGCGGTCCACGTGGGCGAGCAGCCCGGCACGCTCTGCGGTCGTGAGGCGCCGCGCCTCTTTGCCTTTGGGAACCGGATTGCGGGCATCAGGATCGCGCATCTGGCGAAACGAGAACATGCCCGCGATTGCTGCCAGTCGGTGGTTGATCGTGGCTGGCGCGTAGCCATTGGCGCGTCGGCCGTCCATGCGCACCACCTTGGGCCCCGGTCGTCCCGGCACGCTCGCCTGCCGGCACCACGCCAGGAACCGCAGCAGCACGTCGGTGGTCACCGCGTCGAGTGCGATCGCCTCGTCTGCGAGCCATCGGCAGAACGGGAGCAACGAGAAGGCGTAGGCCCGGATGGTCTGTGGCGAGTAGTTCCGATCCGCGAGATAGCTGAGGTAGTCGTTCGCAAGGACGACCGCGTCGCTTGCAGGGCGGGGACCGATCCGCCACTCCCCGCGGTCACGCACGACTCGCAGCTCGTCTGCCATGGAACATCAGTAACCCACGATGTCCCTGTCGATAACAAGAGGCAAAGGCTGTGGATCTATGCAGCCATTCTCCACAGGGAGCTGGCCCCGCGTCCTATTGGCTCCCCGATTGGCCGGTCAACAGGCACGTGGCGACCCGTCCGGCGGACTGCGAGACCCCGAGGCGTTCACACAGCCTGCGGTAGTCCCCCGAGAGGTATTGCGACCCGCGGTCGGAATGGAACAGAGCGCCGGTGAGGCTCCCGCGAAGCTCGAGAGCTCGAAGAAGGGCTTCCTCGACGAGCTCGGTGCGCATGTTGTCGGCCATCTCCCAGCCCGCCAGGCGCCGGGACCCCAAGTCGAGCACCGTCGCGAGGAAGAGCCATCCCTCGCCGGTCGGCACGTAGGTGATGTCCCCGCAGTAGCGGCGGTTCGGCTCTCCTGGGCTGAAGTCGCCCCCGACGAGGTCGGGCAGCGGCGGGGCGAGGTCGCCCCGGATCGTCGTCCGTACGCTGCGGCGGGGTGTCACAGCCACGATGCCGTGCTCGGCCATGAGGCGCTCGGTGCGCTTGTGGTTGACGCAGAAGCCGCGTCTGCGCAGCTCCTTGGTCATCCGGGGGCTGCCGTAGGTGGCGTCGAGCTCCTCGTGGATGGCTCGCATCTCGGCGACGACACAGGCGTCCTCGAGCTCCTTTCCGCTCGGCCCGGCGGCCTCCTTGGCCTTCCAGTCGTAGTACGCCGAGGTCGAGACCTCGGCTGCTCGACAGGCCGCTTCGACGGGGAACCCTTCGGCCTTCATGGCAGAGACGTGGTGGTAGCGGCTCACCGATCCAGCTCTTTCACCCAGAAGGCCACCGATCGTTTGAGCAGGTCGCGTTCGGTCGTGAGGCGCTTCACCTCCCGGCGCAGCCTGGCGTTCTCTTCGCGCACCTCGGTCGTCGTCCCGTCGCGCTCGCCCCGGTCGATGCGCTCTTGGCGGACCCAGTTGCCGACGGTCTGCTCGACGAGGTCGAGCTCCTTCGCGACGCCCGCGATCGTCCTGTGCTGGTCGATGACGAGCGCCGCGACGTCACGCCGGAACTCCCGCGGGTACCTCCCGCGCCGGCGGCCGGGGCTCGGCCGGCTCTCTTCGGTCACTGCTGGCATGGATACCTCCTACATGAGGTGTCCGGCCAGAGGGGGGATGCTCACTGCGCCGGCCGGCCAGCACCGCGTGGACGTTGCGCCAGAAGACAGCCGACCCCTTGGGGTCGACCACGGGCGGCAGCTCCACCTCGACCAGGTGGCCGCTCGTCGGTGTCCGGAGCCGGCCGAACGCCCGGAGGACCTTCCAAGCGACCAGGAGGGCAACGACGCCTCCTGCGATCGGCACGGCCACGTGGCCCAAGACGGCCAAGACGTGGAGGACGCGATGGAAGAACGCGGCGGTCTCTTGGCCGGGGTGGAGCAGGTAGCGGCCGAGCGGCGAGTCGGCAGGGCCAGACGCAGCCGACGGCTGCGGCAAGGTCGCGGGTGGCTGGGTGATGGTCGTGGCCGGTGTCGGAATGGTGGATCTCCTTTGCGTCGTGGCCGGCTCGGTGCCGGCCGGTGGTTGTGAGCTGTCAGTCAGGGCACGGCAACGTGGCCGTCCCCATCGTCCAAATAGGGGTGGGATGGCCGAAACCGGACAGGAGAACTTGGGCGTCTCGCGTGCCTCCAGGTCCGTCGAAGGTCACCGGAGCATTCGGGGCCGAACCGCCCCCCGGTCCCCTCGAGGGTTCTCCTGGAGCTGGGGTAGCCGGCGAACCCGTGAGCACGCGGCGCACTTCACCTCTGGCATCGCCGGGGACCGGCGGGCTGGTGGCAACGTGGAACGTGGTGGTGGTGTCGCATGGATCTCCGTTGGTCGTGGTGATGGCTCCCATGGAGAACAAGCCGATCCGGGGCGAATTTGGACATCCGTTCTCGCGGTCCTCTGCGTGGCGGGTGGACGGGCACGCGCCTCCACCAGAAGAACCGGGGGTTCGGGGCCGAAAATCAGCAAAAGAACTTCGAGGAAGTCGGGTGCGCGTTCTCGGGGGGCAGGGGTCGGTACGCGCGTCACCACCTATGAACCGGCAGCCGAGGGCCGATCGACGACAAACTCTCTTCGACCACTTCTTGCTCGTGGCCGCCGGCTCCCGGCGCCACGGCGTGAACGGACGGTGCAACGGGGAGTCATCTTCGTCATGGGTGCCCACGACCGGCCGACAGCGCGCCAAAGGACGGGTATGAGACCTCGATCCGTCCGCGAAGTCAAGGGGTCTTCGAAGATTTTTTCTCGCCTAGATCCCCAGGTCAGCGGGTGGATTCAGCGAGGAGGCCGGTCCTGGGCCCGGTGCCGGGGCGCAGGATCGCAAGCGGCCCAGGTGCCAAGACACCTGGCTACCGCTGGGCACCCTAGATTCGTCACATGCGACAGGTCGATGTGGCTCCGGAGGTTCGCAACTGCGTTCCTGCACGCGAGCTGGACGAGTTCTGTGCAGCCCTCGCCGAGACCGAGGTCACGTGCGTCATCTGTGGCGACGACCTGCCGGCCGGCTCCTCGACACCCGTGGCAGTCCACGTGTTCGTCGATCCCGCCGATGCGACCGTGTTCAGCGCCGTGGCGTCCCACGCTCGCTGCGCGCCTTCCGGTGTCCACCAGCGCCCCGGCCTGGCCGAGCAGCTCTCCGTGCGGTCGGGCACCGCCACGAGGGAGCTCGACGTCAGGTGGTGCCCGCTCACCCTGCCGTCGGGTCACGTGGGCGTGGCGTGGGAGGCATCGGAGCGGGTGGTGACGTGGCAGGACGATTCGGCCGACGCGGTGACGGCCGTGGTCGCCGCCTACCTCAAGCTCGGGTTCGATCTCGTCACGCCCGGACAGATCGAGGCAGACGCGCTACCCGAGCTGCCGGTGCCGCCGGGTTGGGTGGCCGAGGTCGGCGATGACGGATATCTGGCGGTGCTGTCTCCTGACGGGAACGCCGCGCTGTCGGTGAGCGTCGATGCCGACGCGCTCGGACAGCTGCGGAAGGGAGTGACGGAGAAGGCACAGCTGGTCGCCTTGACGGGATGCAACCTCCACCTCGACTCCGAGCATCGAGAAGCCGGGCTTGTCTACGCCGCCGCGCAAGGCAGCTTGGTGGGTGCTCGGGTCCCTGCTCGTGTGACCTGACGGGCGCCGTCGCCGGTCCCAGCTTCAAGAGGTCCGCGGCGTCTCGCTCCGAGCGCCGCTCGACCCGGCCAGCGGAGACGGAGCGGGCCCGCAGGCCAGGACTGATCCAGGTGGCCGATGCCGGCCGCCGGTAGCCTTGAGGGGGCGACGTCCCAGGTCACAGCGCAAGGAGGGCTCACGTCGGCATG
>JAKAQB010000179.1 GCA_021811865.1 Actinomycetes bacterium
GATCTTGCGGCAAGTCCACTCTCTTCGACATCGTGGCCGGGCTCGAGCAACCCGATGGCGGCGAGGTCCGCATCGACGGAACGGTCGTCGTCGACCGCCTCGGCACCAGCGCCTACATGCCCCAGCGCGATGCCCTGCTGCCGTGGCGCCGGGTCGAGGACAACGTCGGCCTGCCCCTCGAGCTGCGGGGCCGGCGCCGGGCCGACGCCCGCCGTGTCGCCCGCCCGCTGCTCGACCGCTTCGGGCTGGGCGACTTCGCCGGCGCCTGGCCCTGGCAGCTCTCCGGCGGCATGCGCCACCGGGTCGCCTTCCTGCGCACCGTCGTCGCCCAGCCGACGCTCGTCTTGCTCGACGAGCCGTTCGGCGATCTGGACGGGCTCACTCGCCGGGACCTGCAGGAGTGGCTCGGCACCCTCCTCACCGACCTCGGCCCCACCGTGCTGCTCGTCACCCACGACATCGCCGAAGCCGTGTTCCTGGCGGACCGCGTCATCGTCCTCACCTCCCGCCCCGCGCGTGTCGCCACCGAGCTGACCGTCAGCCTGCCGCGCCCGCGCCGGGCCGACGACCGGGAGTCGCCGGCCGCGGTGTGCGCCGAACGCAACCTGCGGGAATCGCGCCAGTCTGCCTCCTGGGCCGTGCCCCGCCGGTGATCACGTATCTCGGCGCCGCGATGGGGTAAGAACCGACACGGCCGGCGAGCACCGGCAGGAGGTCGGTCGTGCCGAGCCGGGTGGAGCGCAAGTTCGAAGGCAGGGCGGAAGCCGTCGGGCAGGCGCGCGCCTTCGTGGAAGCCGCGCTCGCCGCCTGGGACCTCGACGACCTCGCCGAGGTGGCGGTGCTGCTGACCAGCGAGCTCACCGCCAATGTCGTCCGCCACGCCCGCTCCAGCTTCCATGTGGCCGTGGTCTGCGATCCGGCGGCACTCAGCGTCGAGGTGCGCGACGAGTCGGCCGTCCGGCCGCGGCGACTGGCGCCGTCGCTTCGCGACGAGCACGGCCGAGGGTTGCAGCTCGTCCAGGTCCTTGCCCACAGCTGGGGCTCCCGATCCGTCTCCGGCGGAAAGGTGGTGTGGTTCCGCCTCAGGTTCCCGAAGGGTGCGTACGTCGGAGCCCGGCCGACGTACTGACTGTCTATTCAGTCAGTAGGGCTGTCAGGCCAGTACGACATGACGAGGGCCTGGCGCGGGCGGACGGGCAGGTCGCTGGTCGTCATGCCCGCCGACGAGCATGGCGCATCCGGGCGCCCTTGTAGCCTGGGCGTCCTCATGGATGCGGCCCCCTCCACCCTGACCGCGGGGCTCAACCCGGTGCAAGCCCGGGCGGTCACCCATCCCGATGGTCCCCTCCTGGTCGTCGCCGGCGCCGGCTCGGGCAAGACCCGGGTGCTCACCCATCGCATCGCCTGGCTCATCGACCAGGGCGTGTCGCCGTTCCAGATCCTGGCCATCACGTTCACCAACAAGGCGGCCGACGAGATGCGCCGGCGCGTCGTCGAGCTCGTCGGGCGGGTAGTGGAGCGCATGTGGATCTCCACGTTCCACGCCGCCTGCCTGCGGATCCTGCGTCGGGACGCAGTGAGGCTCGGGTACCGCTCGGGGTTCAGCATCTACGACCAGGCCGACGCCGTGCGCCTCACCGGCTACGTCGTGCGCGACCTCGGCCTCGACGCCAAGAAGTTCCCGGCCCGGGCGGTGCACGCCGTGATCAGCGCGGCCAAGAACGACCTCGTCGACTTCGAGACCTACGCGGCGCGCGCCGCCGGCCCCCACGAGCGCCGCATCGCCGATCTCTACCGGGAGTACCAGGCGCGGCTCCTCGCTGCGAGCGCCATGGATTTCGACGACCTGCTGACGGTGACCGTGTCGCTGTTGGAGTCCTTCCCCGAGCTGCTCGCCCACTACCAGGGGCGCTTCGAGCACGTGCTCGTCGACGAGTACCAGGACACCAACGCCGCCCAGAACCGCATCGTGTTGCTCCTCGCCGGCGCCCATCACAACGTGACCGTCGTCGGGGACTCCGACCAGTGCCTGCCCGAGGGGTCCCTCGTCGCCACGGCGACGGGCATGCGACCGGTGGAGTCCGTGCGGGTCGGCGATGTCGTGTTGGGCACCTCCGGCGAGCTGGCGCCTGTCGAGCAGCGCGTCACCCACGTCGAGGAAGGCCGCTACAGCGGCCGGCTCTACCGGGTGAGCGCCGGTGGGAGGGAGCTGGTGGCCACCCCGCACCACATCACCCTCGCCCGGCTCGACTGCGACCCGGCCCAGTGGTCGGTCTTCCTCGTGTGCCGGCTGGACCTGGGTTACCGGGTCGGGTTCTGCCGGACCGCCCGGGCGCGCCGCTGCGTCGGCGAGGAGGGCGCCAGCAAGGCATGGGTCCTCCGGACGTGCGGGTCACGAGAAGAGGCGGCGTGGTGGCAGGCCCACCTGGCGGCCAGCTTCGGCCTGCCGACGGTGCGCTTCGGGGGACCCGGCCACGAGCTCGGTCCCGACGACGCGGCCGTCAGCCGCCTCTACGCATCCGTCGACACGGTGCTGCGGGCCAAGGACCTGATGGATGCCTATGACCTGCACCCTGACTTCCCGCACGTCGGGGGGCGCAGCAGCCAGTTCCTCGAACTTACGATGTTCTCGGGCCCTCGGGGAACGGTTCCCTGTCACCGGATCCGGTGCTCGCCGATCGAGCCGGCAGCGGCGGGGCGACTCGCGGCGGAGGGGTTCCGCGTCCGGCCCGGGAGCATGGCGGGGGCGGATAGCCTCGAGACCTCGACGGCGTCGTACGGGGAGGCGCTCCGCCTCGCCCGGGTGGCGGCGCTGGCAGGACGGTTGGACGTCACCCGACGCGCCCGGATCGGCGACCGGGTCTACGCCTTCCAGCCCGTCAGCCACCTGCGGCCCGGGATGCATGTGCTGGTCCAAGCGGAGGGCGGCATGGTGGAGGTGCCCGTCGATTCGGTCACCACCGAGCAGTACTCGGGGCGCGTCTTCGACTTCGAGGTCGAGCCCGGCCACACCTACCTGGCGTCCGGTTGGCTCGTCCACAACTCGATCTACCGCTTCCGCGGTGCGGACATCCGCAACATCCTCCAGTTCGAGAAGGCGTTCCCCCGGGCCACGGTGATCGCGTTGGAGCAGAACTACCGCTCGACGCAGACGATCCTCGATGCCGCCAACGCCGTGATCGTCAACAACCTGCAGCGCAAGGCCAAGAGCCTGTGGACCGACCGGCTCGGCGGCGAGACCATCGTCAGCTACCTCGCCGAGGACGAGCGCGACGAGGGGGCATGGTTGGTGGCCGAGGCTGCCCGCCTCCACGAGCACGGCTACCAGTGGGGGGACGTCGCCGTGTTCTACAGGACCAACGCACAGAGCCGGGCGGTGGAGGAGGAGCTGGTCCGGCGGGGGGTGCCGTACAAGGTGGTCGGGGGCACCCGGTTCTACGACCGGAGGGAGGTCAAGGATCTCCTCGCCTACCTCCGGGCGGTGGCCAACCCCGCTGACGAGGTGTCGCTCAAGCGTGTCGTCAACGTCCCCAAGCGGGGCGTCGGCGACACGAGCATCGCCCGGGTGGAGCAGTTCGCCCGAGCCGGGGGCCTGGCCTTCGCTGACGCCCTCGCCCAGGCGGCGTCCGCCGGCGTCACCGGCCGAGCCCTGACAGGCATCGACTGGCTGCTCGGGTTGCTGGCGGAGCTCAGGGCGTCGGTGCGCCGGGCGCCGGGGCCGGAGGGGGCGGCGCCGGCGGGGGGCGGGCCGG
>JAKAQB010000012.1 GCA_021811865.1 Actinomycetes bacterium
GGGCGGTTCAACCCGGCGGGAAGCTTTCCCGTGCTCTACATCTGCCAGAGCCGCCCGTGCGCGGTCGCGGAGCTGAAGAGACTCGGCGAACGTCAGGCGATCGGGGTGGAGGGACTGCTCCCGAGGGTCCTCTACCGATACGAGATCGAGCTTGACCGAGTCCTCGACCTCACCGACGCAGAAGTCCGCTTCCAGGTCGGCCTCGACACGGACGTCCTGATCGGTCCCGACTGGACCGCATGACACCAGGAGCTCGGCGTCGTCGCGCATGCCCTCGGCGCGAACGGCATCAACTCACCCTCGGCCACCGCGTGGGGACGTCCTCGCTGTCTTCGTCCAGCACATCGGCCTTGGTCGCCTGGAGCCGCAGATCGTCGAGGAATGGCGCTCGATCAACTAGCTCAATGGCTGAACCCCACCCTCTTGATGCGCCTCGAGCTTCGGGTTACCGACCGGAAGGTCCGGCGTCGAACGGTCAGCTCGGCCGGGAGAGCGTGAAGGCGGGCGTCGCCTCAGCCGGCGCTCGGTTCTCCACGGCTACAAGGTTTTCGGGGTGCCGCAGGTCGACGTGGACGACGGAGAAGGGCGCGCCGCCGTGGAGCTGGCGGAGTAGGTCCCCGACCACGAGGCACGCGGCGACCGAGCCGACGAAGGCGGCGCCAATGGCCACTCCGGCGATGTCCAGAAGGCCGCACCGGACGGCGGTCTCGTCCATGCCCGTGGCCACGCGATCGGCGACCTCGGATTCGTAGACGTCCGGCAGCGCTTGGGGCCGAGGACGGGGCTCGGGGAAGGCCACGGTCGGATCTTCGGGCGCGGGGAAGGTGTTGATCACGATGTCGAGGTAGTCGACCGAGCCCCGGCCGAGTCCTCCGTCGACCACCCAGGTGAAGCGATCTTCGCCGAGCAGGAGCCGGGGATCCCGGCTGTCGAAGCCCGCCAGCGCGACCGTCGGCTCGGACCGATTTAGATCAGCGTGCGGCCGCGGCCGGAATGTGTCATCGAAGGCACGCTCGACGATTGCGGTGTCAAGACCGAGATCTTCGAGAGCATGGGCGACAACCCGCGTCTTGCGCCGCTCGATGTCGGAATCGGTGACGAGGAGCTGGGTCGCGATGTTCCCGGCGACCACCCGGTCGTAGTCGATCAGACCGACCCGGACATCTGCTGGTGTGGCGTAGGGCAGCATCCCGACCACCCAGGCGTAAGCCTGGCCCAGGTGCCCAAGACCGAGCAACCAGAAGGCGGCGGGGAGGTACTGAAGGTCAGGGCCGACCGCCTCAGCGGACTGCCAGTTCAGGTCGGGACGCCAAAGCGACATACCGACATCACGACGGCCGGGGACGGGGTCGCCCAGCTCCCTCTGGAACACCTCGGAGATGCCGAGCGCTGCGGCCACGATCCCTGCCGGCGCGATCCCGCCACCGGCACGACGAGAGCCGGGACTCTGCACGACTCCTCCTACCCAGCCGTGGTGGGTGACGTAGAGCGCGTAGCTGCACACGGGCCTTACCGGAGCGCCGATGGCGAGCGTCGGAAGGGCTGGGTCGAGCTGGTCCACGACGACACCGCCGAACCGCTGCACCGCCGCAGCCGCGGTGAGGCCAGCGGCCCACGGGACCTCGAGCACTGGATCACCGTCGAAGACCACATGCACCCCGCCCAGGAAGGCCCGACCCCCGGTGTTCACGGCGGTCAGGAGAGCTGCCTGCGCCGCGAGGTCACGACCGATGTCGGCCCCGACGGCGACCTGCAGGACCATCGACTCCAGGTACGCCCGCGCCTCCGCGAGCGTGCGCGCCTTGCCGGATTCGAACAGCAGCTTGGCCGTTCGGTGAACGGTGTTCCGGGTGACGTCGGCGGTCATACGAACCGCCGAACGAACAGCCGCGCCGCCGCCTCGGCACCGGTCCAGCTGGTCCACCCGCGTCCGTCGTAGAGGTGAACACCGACGTCGGAGAGGTCGGTGGACCGCTTGGCAAAGTGGGGGACGATCACGGCCACATGGCCCTGCTGGGCGACCATGGGGCTGCCCCGGTCGATGTCGCTTTGCTCAACCCAGCCGGCCGGGTGGGTGTGGACGTCGCCGATCACCTTGAGGCTGTCGGTCCGACACAGAGTCCAGAGCTTGCCGTAGGCGAGGCCGTGGAAGTGGATGCCCCCGACCAGGCAGTCGGGGTCGAGGTCGTCGTAGTAGATGACTCGAGTGACCCGGGTGAGGTCTCCGTCCTTGCTGGCCAACAGGAAGGCGCCGGACTCAATCGTGCCGCGACCGCGACGGCCCAACTCGGCGAGCATGGTCCGCCAGTCCCTGCGCTTCATGCGCAGGAGGGCATCCCGGCCCCTAGATCCCCAGATACGCATCGGCGTGGAAGATCCTGTGCAGCTCGTTCAGGATGAAGGTCAGGGTGCGACCGGGATGCCACGCCAGGTGCGGTGCATCGGTGAACCAGCGGTCGTGGCCCGGGAGGGCGAGCCGGTCCCACGGGGCGTACATGGCGTTGGGAGCCGCGGCCCACCCATCGATGCGGAAGAGGCGCGCGACCTCGTCGCCCTTGGGCCGGAGCCCCGCCGCCAACGGCTCGTTCCGCTCGATGTCCCAGATGCACCCGGTGGGGGCGGTGGTCGGGTACCCGGTCAGCTCGAACCGGATGGCGTACCCGGGCGGGGCGCCCTCACGCGGTGCTGCCGAGACCATGATCGTGACGTGGGGCCACGCAACCTCGAGGACCGACCAGTGGCCTGCTGCGACCCCGGCCAGGAAGGCACCGGAGTCGAGGTGAGCGCGCACGGCGCGCTCGTCGGGAGCGATCACGATGTCGGTCACCCGGCGAAACTGTCCCGGGGCAGCAGGTTGAGGGTGACCTCGCAGGGCCCGCCGGCCACCAGCAGCGAGCCGATGTGGACGCCGTCGGCGAGGAAGTGGTCGGCACCGGGCACCGCGAGCACGTACTTGGCTCGCTGCTCCGGGGACAGGTTGGCGGCCTTGTCGCCAGAGGCCCAGTGATAGACCGTTTTGATCGTGGTACCGGGGCCGTAGTCGTGGGTGAAGTCGTCGGCGTTGAACTGGATCACGACCTTGACCCGGCGGCACCGGCCACGGTGGACGTGGTGGTGATGACGGATCCCGGCCGCCTCGAAGGACAGGTCGAGGTCGATCTCCTCGTCCACCTCCTCAATCCAGACGCCGTGGTCGGGGTTGGCGGGCAGGAGGAGCGTGCGGACCGCGGCCGTCGCCTCGACGACGACGATCTCGGGGTCCTCCCTCCCCTCAGTGTGCTGGAACAGTTCCATGAAGAGCCTCCTTCGGCTCGGCATCCCCCCGGACCCTGGATGAGGCCAGTACGATGGTGATGCACCTCGCAAGTATACCATCCAATCTTTACCTAAGAGGTAAACGACTTGCCACCACACGCCGATGGACGTCAGGTTCAGCAGCGCCGCACTCGCCGCCTTGTGTAACTCGGAGCGTCGGCTCGCAGACCGCTGGGGGGATGAGGCCGGGCGCATGGTTGGGCGACGGCTCGTCGAGCTGTGTGCCGCCGACGCCGAGACGGTGCTCCGGCTCCCTGGCGCGTCGGTCCACCACAACGGGACGGGCGAGACGGTCATCGACTTCGGCACCGTGACTATCCGGGGCCAGATCAGCACCGACGGAACGAGGGGGGATCAGATCGTGATCAGCAGCGTCGACGTTCAGGGGAGTGCGCACCGATGACCACCGTCGACCACCACGCGTTCCGGCCGGACTACGCCATCCCGCCGGGCGAGACCTTGCGCGACCGGCTTGCCGAGATGAACCTCTCCCAAGCCGAGCTCGCGGCTCGGGCCGGTCTCTCGACCAAACACGTGAACCAGATCATGCAGGGCATCGCCCCGATCACCCTGGAGACGGCCATCGCCCTCGACCGGATCACCGGGGTCCCGGCGAGTATCTGGAACCGACGCGAGGCCGATTACCGCGAGGCCTTGCTGCGCTCCAAGCCTCGCGTGCTCTCAGCCGAGGACAAGGAGTGGCTCGACGCCCTCCCGACCAAGGAGCTCAAGAAACGCGGCTGCCTCCCGGACGAGAAGGACCCCAGCCGCCTGTTCGACGCCGTGCTGTCGTTCTTCGGTGTCGCCGACCGCGCCGCTTACGAGCGGGTGTGGAAGGTGCCAGTCGCCTCGTTCCGCCGATCCGGCGCCTACAAGAGTTCGCCCGGCGCGGTCGTATCGTGGCTGCGGATCGCGCAACTCGAAGCGCAGGAACGCAAGGTCGATTCGTACTCGGCAGCAACCTTCCGCAAAGTGCTTCGCGACATCCGGGCACTCACGGCCTCGGGCGATCCCAACGATTTAGTGGACCTGTGTGCCGCAGCCGGTGTCGTCGTCGTGTTCGTCTCTGGAGTCACGGGATGCCGGATCAGCGGTGCTGCGTGGTGGACGAGTCCTGGTCGAGCAGTGATTGCCTTGACTGACAGATACAAGAAGGACGACTTCTTCTGGTTTACCTTCTTTCACGAGGCCGCTCACCTCCTATTGCACTCCAAGAAGGAAACCTTCGTCGACGATGGCACCGACAACGACGTCATCGAAGATGAGGCCAACGATTTCGCGGCGGATTTCCTCATTCCGCCGGAACACCAGGGACGCCTGTACCGATTGACCACGGACTCTGAGGTCAAGGCATTTGCCGAGGAGATTGGAATCGCGCCGGGGATTGTTGTCGGGCGCCTACAGCACGACGAGAAGTGGGGCTGGAATCAGGGTCACAGCCTGAAACGAACCCTGCGGATCGTCGATGTCGTAGACTGAACGTCGTCGCGCCGCCAGCGCCGGACGTCGGTGCTGCGACGCTTCGACCGATGCTTGGTGCCTGAAGGGCTGGAGAACGTGTCGGGGGCCGATCCCGAGTTCATCAGGAGAAGCGGGCATGAACCAGAAGGTTGTAGACCGAGTGGACGGGTAGGGGTTTCTCGGGACTGCGACGGGCGGACCGGCAACATTGAGTAGTGCAGCGACCAGGTGGCTGCATATGCACGGCTCCGGTACCAGCATGTTTGCGGCGGCTGAGGTCACTTGGGGTCACGAACCGACAGAGCCCCCGCCACCAACCAAGAGGCCTTCACATTTCAGTGGGGGCCCACTTCCCGGTTCGAGCTGTCGTCACCAAGACCGCTGGTTCGGCGCGCACCTCGTGCAGGGGTGCAGGCGCCTGACCAGCGGTTTCTCGTTCTGGCGCCCGTCGGATAGCCGAGTTGCTCGGGGAAGTTTCTCGGGGCTTGCTCGGCTTGCCCTATGCACGCGTACGCAGGGTGCGCGCGGCGCCATGCGGCCGGTGAGCTGCGGCTTCGTACCGAAGGACGCGTGGGCGGCTCTGACCGAGGTACGTTTGCGTGTGCATGCACAAGGCATGCGTATGCACTGCACTGGTCAACGAGACATCCCGAGATCTCCGGCGAACGTGGTCGGCTCGGAGTGCTGAAGCCGCCCCAACTGCTGCCTGGAGCTGTCTGGAGATCGCCCCGCGACCGCAGCAGACAACCTTGTGGTTGGGTCTTGCGGGAACGGCCCGGGGTAAGGGCGGATGCGGCCTGGTGGATGCCCGTAGATAGTTGTCGGTCCTCGAGTCCGGCTGTCGTGTCGCGCTGGCAAGGTTCGGCCAACCTGGAGGCAACTGAGGCGAACTTGGCGCCCTACAACTATCAGCGGCAGCTGCACCTGGCGTCGGAGGACCGCCACCTCGTGGCGAAGCATCACGGCCTCGATGGCGAGATCGCTGTCGCTTCGACCGAGGAGTCCAGACGACCTGGAGGTCGCGGCAGAACGCCCGGTAGAGGAACGAGAAGGTCATCGGTGGATGCTCGCTGCTCCCGAGTCCAACCGTCAAAGACCAGCTCACAGACGATGGATGACGTTCTCGGCACCGACAGGTTCGGTTCCTCCTTGCTGCACGCTACCGCTAGCGCCACCGGTGGTACCATAGATGCGTGCAGAAGACGACGCTGTACCTGACGGAGGACCTGAAGGCGGCGGTCAAGCGGGTTGCCGCGGAGCGCGGAGTATCTGAGGCAGAGGTCATCCGAGAGTCGATTCGCGTGTCGGTCGGCGGTGTTCGCCCTCGTCCTCGTGGTGGGTTGTATTCGAGCGGGCGGCCGATCGCCCGCGACGCCGAGGAGATGCTTGCCGGCTTCGGGGAGCGCTGAAGGTGCCTCCTGTAATCGTCGACACGAGTGCGCTGCTGGCGTTCTTCGATGCCTCCGAGCCCGACCACGATGCGGTGTCGGAGGTGCTTGTGGCAGCCGATGTCTTGGTCGTCTCTCCGTACGTGGTGGCTGAGCTTGACTACCTCGTCGCAACCCGACACGGGGTGGACGACGAGCTGGCCGTGCTCGACGAGCTCGCCGGCGGAGCGTGGGACTTGGCAGCTTTCGACGAGGATGGGCTTCGCCGCGCTCGTGGGATCATCGCCAGCTACCGGGACCAGCAGATCGGCGTGGCGGACGCATCGATGGTGGTCCTGGCTGAGCGGTATCGGACGCGCACGATCGCCAGCCTGGACCGTCGACATTTCGACGTGCTCCGGTCCCTCGACGGTGGCTACTTTCAGGTGCTTCCGCGGGCAGCTTGACGGGGCGCAGACATCTCTCACCCCGACGGGATTTCTCGGGGCGTTCGCTGTCCCGGTCACTGCGCTGAGTAGGGCGCGCGCCCAGGCGGCTGCATAGGGCAGACCCGGTGACCAGCGCCTTCGTCGGGTCCGGAACCCGGTGGCCGCACGATGGTTGTGAACCCCCACCACCAAACCAAGACCGCTGGTCAGGCGCGCACCTCGTGCAGGGGTGCAGGCGCCTGACCAGCGGTTTTACGTTCTCAGGCTCGTCGGATAGCCTCGCTCCCGCCGGGGCCTGGTCAGCATAGGTGGCGACGTGGCGCCAGCCGGGCTGGCGGGCCACCTGGGCTGCGAGGCCTGCGACCTGGCGCTCCAGCCGCAGGCGCCCGGCGTGGCCGGGGACCTCCCGGGCATAGATCGCTGCTCGCCACATGGCGTCTCCTTCCTCGGTCAGGCAACTGGGGCGATGAGACCTCGACTGGCCGGGGAAAGCAAGGCGCGACAGCACCCCTACGTATGTCGCTGCTCGCCGGCCCGAGCGACCTTGCCGACGACGTCGGGTGGTTTCACCTGGCGCCTCTGCCGGTCGATGGCGGAGGAGCCGGTCGACTCCACCACGTCTCGGTTGCTTCTCCTCGGGATCGTTGCTGCACTGTCACCGACACCCACACTTCGGTCGCGGCCGAACTTCGGCGCTCGTAGGTTGGAAGACATGAGCTCCGAGCCCACCCCTGCCCGCCCCTCGGACGGCTTCGCCGCCGAAGCCCGAGCCTTCCTCGAAGCCATGGAGGACACGTCGCCCGATGCGCTGACCGGGTGCGCGCAGTGGAGAGCCCACGAGGTCGCCGCCCATCTCAGCGCCGGTGCGGTCGAGATCGCCCGCAACTTGGAGGCCTACCGAGAGGGTCGGCCCGTCCCCGCCACCCGAGGCTTCGAGGAGCGCGAGGCTCCCTACCGGGCGATGGAGGACGCCAGGCTGCGAGCAGAGCTCCCCCGCTCGATCGAGCGGGTGGCGCAAGCCCTCGACGGGCTGCTCGGCACAGAGCCTGACGCCGTGGTGCGCTGGACCGGGCGCCAGATGGTGGTGGCGAGCTTCGTCACCCACCTGGCGAGCGAGCTCGCCCTTCACCGATGGGACCTGGTCGGCGACGACGAGACCAGCGCGATCCTGCTCGGACAGCCGCGGCTCAGCGACCATGCCGTGGCGGTCCTCGGACGAGCGCTCGTCGCCCGCGGCGCGACCGCTGCACCGGCTGGTTTCGCTGCGGTCATCGCTGCGCCCGGCGCGAGTGACCTGGCCGTCGTCGTCGATGGATGCGGGCCTCGTCTGGAACGAAGCGATGCCGGCCTCGAGCCCGCGGTCGTCGGGGACCCGGCGGCACGCTTGCTCTTCTGCTGGGGCCGCCAGCCCGGTGACCCGCGGCGACTTTCTGCCCCCGGGGGTGTCGAGGTGCTCGCCACCCTCCGGTCCCTGCTCGCCGGGTACTGACGTGATGAAGGAGCGCCTTGCCGGGTGCTGGCTCGCGCTGGCCTGTGCACGGCGGGGGATCGCCGGCAGAGGGAATCAGGCCCAGGTGCTGGGGTCGACCCCGAGCTCGCGCTCGAAGGCGGCCCGCCCGGCCTCGGTGACCTGCACCACCCGCCGCTCGCGCGCTATCACCCACCCGCGCTCGACGGAGCGGGCGAGCAGCGCGGCGCCGAGCGCCCCGGCGAGGTGGGGGCGCTGCTCGCTCCAGTCGAGGCAGTAGCGGGTGAGCGGGCGCCGCCCGGCTGCCTCCACCTCCACGCCGAGCCCGACGAGGCGCGCCCTGCCGGTCCTCGTGAGCACGTAGCGCCGGGACCGTCCCGCACCGAGGACCGGATCAGGTCGTCCGTCGGGATCGGGTTCGACTCGGAGCACCTTGCCCGAGACGAGCGCGTCGAGGAGCGCGACCCCGAGACGGCCAGCGAGGTGGTCGTAGCAGGTCCGTGCTCTTCGGATCGCCTCGGCGTGGGTGCCCTGGCGAAGCGAGCGGACCGGCCGGCACGGGGCGAGGCGGGCGAGCGCCTCGAGCGCGTCAGCGACCTCGGGACGGGTGATGCGGAAGTAGCGGTTGCGACCCGAGGCCTCGACGCTCACCAGGCCCCCGTCGACCAGGCGGGCGAGGTGCGCAGACAGGGTGGAGGGCGCGACCCCGGCCTCTGCTGCAAGGGTGCTCGCGGCGAGCGCCCGGCCGTCGATGAGGGCCGTCAGCACCGCGGCGCGCGCCGGCTCGCCCATGAGCGCGGCGATCGGGGCGATGTCGGCGTCCCCTGCCACAACGGCGTCTCCGACCACGCCGACCACGCTAGTGCGTGCACACTTCGGGACCGAGCGAATCGTGCCGCCACGAGACTGGCCGGGTGGAGACACCGGGCAACGCCAGGCCAACCGCCAGCGACAGCGCTCAGATATCAACACGGCCCTCCCCGTGGCCGCTCGTGGCGATCTGCATCGGGTACTTCATGGTGATCCTCGACACCATGGTCGTCAACGTCGCGCTCCTTGCGCTCGCAAAGAGCCTGCACACCTCGACGAGCGGGCTGCAGTGGATCGTCGATGCCTACAGCCTCGTCTTCGGCGCGCTGTTGCTCTCCGCCGGAGCGCTCGGGGACCGCCGGGGGGCGAAGGGCGTCTTCCAGATGGGCATGGCCATCTTCGCCGTGTCCTCGCTCGCCTGCGGGCTCAGCCGGACCACCAGCGCGTTGATCGTCGCCCGCTGTGCTCAGGGGCTCGGCGCAGCTCTCGCGGTGCCCGCCTCCCTCTCGCTGCTGCAGGCCGCCTACCCCGACCAGGCAACCAGGCGCCGGGCCTTTGGGATCTGGGGCGCGGTGGCCGGCATCGCCGCTGGAGCCGGCCCGGTGGTGGGCGGGGCGCTCGTGTCGGGGTTCGGGTGGCGCTCGGTGTTCTTCGTGAACGTGCCCATCGGTGCCGCAGGTCTCGCTCTTGCAGCCAGGCACCTGCCCTCCCCGCAACGCCGGCCGCATGGCGCCGACGTCGCCGGGCAGCTCGCCGGGGTCGCGTCCTTGGCCGGGCTCACCGTCGCGCTCATCGAGGCCGGCGCATCGCCCTCGGCGTCGCCGGTGGTCGCGGCTGGCTTGGTCGTGTTCGCCGTGGCCGGGGCCGCGTTCATCACCATCGAGCACCGGGTGACCACTCCCATGCTGGCGATGGGCCTGTTCTCCTCACCCACCTTCTCGTCGGCGACGCTTGTCGGCCTGCTCATCAACCTCGGCTTCTACGGCGAGCTGTTCGTGATGAGCCTCTACCTCCAGCAGCTCCGGGGCATGAGCGCGCTCGGGGCCGGGGTCGCCCTTCTGCCCGAGGCGGCGATGGCGATCGTCGGCTCGACCATCTCGGGGAGGATCATGGCCCGCTGCGGGCCAAGGCTTCCCATGCTCGCCGGCCTGGTCGTGGGCGCGGCGGGGCTCGCGGGCCTTGGCCTGGCTGGAGCCCACAGCTCCTACTGGCTGCTCGTCGCCCCCTTCATGGCTGCAGGTCTCGGCATGTCCCTCGTGATGCCCGCGGCCACCGCAGCAGTCATGGAGGCGGCGCCGGCCGAGCGAGGTGGCGTCGCCTCGGGGACGCTCAACGCGGCCCGCCAGGTGGGCGGCGTGATCGGCGTCGCCCTCTTGGGGACCCTGGTCGCCTCCCGAGCCACGTTCCTCCCTGGGCTGCGTGCCGGCATGGTGATCGCCGCCGGGGTGTTCATCCTCGGGGCGATCCTCACCGTGCTCTTCGTAGAGCCAGGGTCGGGCTCGTCCAGCTCTGTCGACCACGCCGGCGCGTCCCTCCCCGAGTAGCTGGCGAGAGACCCCGGGCCACACCGGCGTGGTGCCGGGGCGCGGTCGGCTGCCCGCCCGGCACGTAGCATCGATGGGTGCGGATCTTCGTGGCGGGTGCGACCGGGGTGATCGGCCGGCACCTCGTGGCGTTGCTCGTCGAGGGGGGCCACGACGTCGTGGGGATGACCCGTAGCCCGCAGAAGGCCGGCTGGCTCCGAGACGCCGGCGCAGAGCCGGTCGTCTGCGACGTCTTCGAGCGCGACGCGCTGTCCCGGGCCGTGGCCGGCTTTTCTCCTGATGTCGTGGTCCACCAGCTCACCGACCTGCCCGACGATCCCCAACACGTCCAAGAGCACGCCGCGGCCAATGCTCGGATGCGGCGCGAGGGGACGGCGAACCTCGTCGATGCTGCGTGTGCCTGCGGCGCCCGGGTGATCGCCCAAAGTGTCGCCTGGACCCTCCCAGGCGATGGTGGGGAAGCGGTGGAGCTTCTCGAGCGCACGGTTCTCGGCGCAGGCGGCGTCGTCGCCCGCTACGGCCAGTTCTTCGGGCCCGGAACCTACTACCCGGTTACGCCACCGGGCCCGCCCCGCATCCGTGTCGACGAGGCGGCCCGGCGGACCGTGACGCTCCTCCACGCTCCGAGCGGGATCGTCGACATCGTCGACGACAGCAGATAGGTACTTCGACTCCGGCCACCGAGCACGAGCAAAACGTGAGTCCCGAGAAGCGGTCACGGCGCCGTCGCGCCCAGGTAGGTCTCCGCGCCCCAGCTCGAACCGACCGCGTTCGGGAACGGCTCGACGCGGACATCGGCGCCGGCATGGGGCGCGTCGACCATGACGCTCTGGCCGCCCTGGACGCCGGCGTAGATCCCGACATGCGACACACCCGCGGGACCGCTTCCGAAGAGGACGAGGTCACCGGGCTGGAGCGGCTGGCCGGCCGGCACGAGCGGCCCCGCGTCGTACTGTGCCTGCGCGGTGCGCGGGAGGCTGATCCCGGCGGCACGGTAGGCGGCCTGGGTGAGCCCCGAGCAGTCGAAGCCGACCCCCGGGGTCTCCCCGCCCCAGACACATAGGGGGTGCCGACCTGCGCCAGCGCCCAGTCGAGGGCTACGCCGCCCGCGCTGGCGGCGGCGACGGTCTGGGCGGCGGTCTCGCCGTAGGTCTGGGCGAGGGCGAGGACCTCGTCCACGTACCACGTGGCGTGGTTGTAGGAGAAGATTGCGGCCGAGATGTCCGCGCCGCCTCTCGCCCCGTCGGCGCACAGCATGCGGGTAGCCGCGTAGACGGCGTCGGCGGGGTCGTAGGGGGAGGGCGGTGTGGCCCCGCCGGGCGGGACGGGGAGGTCGTAGGTGGCAAACGTCGCTCCGAGCATCTGCATCGGCCCGGCGGTTATCTCGGGGTCCCGGGCGAACGTGCTGGTGGAGGCAACTGTCACGACCGAGGCACGTCAGGCACGTGCGAACTGCGGCACTCTTGCGACGGTGGTCGTGGAGGTGATGCCGTATGCGGCGATGCGGATCAGGACCAAGTCACCTGAAACTGGGTTCGCCAATGCCCCAACAGCTCGGTATCTCCTGTGGTCTGCAAGGCAACGGTGGGGATTCGATTCCAGAGCCAGAGATAGAGATCGGATGCTGGAGCACGAATGACGACGTCGCAACTGGTGAGCTGCCTTGCTGCCTCGACGGCACTCTCCATGATTCGCAGTGTCCACCTGTCGCGCGTATCGGTGGGAGCGAGACCGAGCGTTCCGAGGGGTTCCCCGTCGGCGGAGCCTAGCCTGGCGCTGTGCGGGAGAGGAACCCGAAGATGAGTTCCTCGATGCCATCGACGGCGAAGGCAGGGTCGAAGGCGGTCACCGCCTGTCCGGCAGCGAGCTGGGCGTCGGTACGGTGTATGGCGGTCTCGTGGGCTTGGCGACGAGCCCACATGGCAAGTGGCGAGGGCGCGTTGAGGAACGTCCAGCAGGACAGGTCGGGCGGAGCGCAGGACAGGATCCGCACCAGGGAGGCGTGGCCCTCCTCGACCCAGTCTCTGAGGGCGTCACCGGTCGGTGCGGCGGCGAGTATGCCGGTCTCCTCGGGTTCATCGACCATCTCGGTGAGACCTTCGGACACATAGGTCGCCGCCCAGCGGTGCACGTAACCGATGTGGGCGAGGAGGTCCCGCAGTCGCCATCCAGGGCAGCTGGGCACGGCCGCTTCGAGGTCAGCCGATCGGGAGGCGCCGACGAGGAGCTCGCCTTCGTGTGCCAGGGCATCGATGTGCTCGTCAACGTTCATGACCACCGTTGTCCCTCATCTGAAGCGGGAGGATATCTACATCCACTGGCCACTGCTCGATGAAGGACGATGACAGCGTCAATGTCGCAGGGGCGGCGGCGGGTCACTGGTGTGCACGGCACCGAGCTCGGACGGCCGGGCGGCACCCATCGGCGCGGGCCATATGGCGAGGCTGTCGATCTGCACATCCGTTCCGGTGTGGGGTGCGTCCACCATCTCGTTGTCGCCGAGGTAGATGCCGACGTGGCCGGGGAGGCCGGGGGTGAGCTCGCCGGGCTCGAAGAAGACGAGGTCCCCTGGCTCGAGGTCGGTGAGGGGCACATGGGGAAGTGTCGTCCACTGCGCTGTCGAGGTGCGCGGGATGTGGATGCCGGCCGCCGCGTAGGCGGCCTGGGTAAGCCCGGAGCAGTCGAAGCCCACCCCTGGGGTCTCGCCGCCCCAGACGTAGGGGGTGCCGATCTGGTCGAGCGCGTAGCTGATGGCGATGGCCGCAGCAGCCGTAGGTGCGCCGGCGACGGCTGACGAGGCCGACGTTGTCTCGTACTCGGCGGCGTCGCTGAGCACCTCTTGCACGTAGGCCGCTGTGTGGTTGTAGGCGTAGATCGCGCCGTCGATGTCGGCGCCGTCCTTGGCGCCGTTCGTGCACAGGTCCCGGGCCGCGGCGTAGATGGCGTCGGCGGGGTTGTAGGGAGAGGGCGGTGTCGTGCCTTGGGCGGGGTTGGGCGCGGTGTCGGCGGGAACGGGATGGTCGTAGGCGGAGAACGTCGGTCCGGCCGCCCCACCGACGCCGAGCTGCATGGGCCCATCGCTCCAGCGGTGTTCGCCCCCGAGTGCACGCCGGGCAGGGTGGACTGGCCGTTGTCGGAGAAATGCCGACGTCGGCATTTGTCCGACAACGTGACGAGCTTCTTCATCCGGGTGCGGGACGCCGTGGGAGCCCCGGACGTACGCCTGCACGATCTGAGGCACTTCACGGCAACGCAGCTCATCGGCGCGGGCATGGATGTTCGCACCGTGGCCGACTTCCTCGGCCATTCCGATCCATCCCTCACTCTCCGGGTGTACAGCCACGCCATCGAGGAGCGGAACCGGGCGGCTGCCGCCATCATGGGCCAGGTCCTCGGAGCGAAGAAGCAACCCGCCGAGCTGACGACCGCCGGATAAGACTGGGCTGGTGGCCGACGAGTTGGAGCTGCCGGAACTGGCGAACGCCTTCACCGTCGGGCGCATCACGCTGACGCAGCCTGAGTGGTGGGACCAGCACAGCGACGCCATGAACGAAGCCGTCGCTGTCATCGAGTGGGACGAGCTGCACGTCGAGCGCCGGACCGTCGGGCCGGTCATCGAGGAGCGCCCACCGCAGCGGCTCACCATGACCGTCGAGGAGGCTGCAGTCGTGCTCGGCATCTCCCGGGCGACCGCCTACGACGCCGTCTCCCGTGGCGAGATTCCCTGTATCCGCATCGGCAGGCGCATCCTCATCCCCAAGGTCGCCCTGGAGCGGTTGCTGAACGGTGCTGGAGGCGGAACGGAACCCTAACTACTCCGGAGCTGTATTTAGGGTTGTATGATAACCCTATCTAAGGAGCAACCATGTCTCGGGTTATCCGCCGCCGCTGGATCAACGACTCCACCGGCCCGTCCCGCAAGGACAACCGCGGGTGCGAGTACGAAGCCTACGTCCCCGACCCGCTCGTCGGACGTGCGTTCAGCTTCGACGGTGAAGTCGCGGCCGACATCGCGGATGCCGAAGCTGCCATCGCTCGCCTCAATGCCCAAGCGACGAGCCTCGTCGATACCGAGGCACTCGCCCGCATCCTGCTGCGTGCGGAGTCCGTCGCCTCGTCTCGGATCGAAGGACTGGAGATCGGAGCACGACGACTGCTGCGGGCAGAAGCCGCCAGAGGTCTCGGCGACGACCCGTCCGACGTCACGGCCGTCGAGGTGCTTGCGAACATCGACGCCATGGTCTTCGCCATCGAGCACGTCGATGCAGGAGACCCGATCACAGTGGAACTGGTGCTCGAAGTCCACCAGCGTCTCCTCGCCAAGACGCGACTGGAGCGCTACGCCGGGAAGTTCCGAGAGCAGCAGAACTGGATCGGGGGGAGCGAGTACAACCCCTGTGCGGCAGCCTTCGTCCCTCCACCGCCGGAGTACGTCGCCGACCTCATGGCCGACCTCGTCGCCTTCGCCAACGACGACTCGCTTCCCCCTGTCGCCCAGGCTGCCATCGCGCATGCCCAGTTCGAGACGATCCACCCCTTCGTGGACGGCAACGGTCGGACGGGAAGAGCCCTCGTGCACCTCATCTTCCGACGTCGGGGTGTGGCTCCCCGCGTCCTTCCCCCCGTGTCGCTCGTCCTTGCGACCTGGGCAACCGACTACGTCGGTGGTCTCGAAGCGACCAGGTACCGGGGACCGGCATCTGGCAAGGCAGCGAGCGAAGGCATCAACCTCTGGATCGGGAGGTTCGCCACTGCCTGCAAGCGGGCCGTCGATGATGCGTCGAGCTTCGAGGAGCGCGCGCGGGCCATCGAAGCGTCGTGGCGGGAACGCTTGGGGCGCGTTCGTGCCCGCTCGGCAGCCGACCTCCTCCTCAGCGTCCTTGTCGGCGCTCCCGTCGTCACCGTCAACAGCGCAGCCGAGATGATCTCCCGGAGCTTCATCCAGACGAACGAGGCCATCTCGCGCCTCGTCGAGGCAGGCATCTTGAAGCAGGTGACCGTCGGTCGCCGGAATCGAGCCTTCGAAGCACCCGACATCGTTGCTGCGTTCGCCTGGTCGGCGAGCTCCATCGAGAGGTTGCGAGCCTGCTGGGTCACCCAGTCAGCAGACGGCTTGGCGGTCACGCCAGCGATCCGAACGAGACGCGTGTCGTGGTGGATGAACACGAGGACGTAGAGCCGGCGGAGAAGGACCGTGTCGACATCGCAAGTCGCAGGCCATCAATCCCTTCGCTTGCGCGGCAAGGAGCTCCTCCCATGTCGGTCCCGATCGCCGCGGTGACGGGTCGACGCCGTGGCGCTTCAGGATCGCCCTGACGCTCGAGGGGGCGATGACGATGCCTATGGTGGCGAGCTCATCGTGGATGCGACGCTATCCCCACTGCGGGTTCTCGTTCGCCAGGCGGAGGGCGAGTGCGGTGGTTCCCTTCGCGATGCCTGGTCGACCGGGCCGGCCTTGGGTAGGTCCAGCGCTTGGCGAGGAGGTCACGGTGCCAGCGCAGCAAGGTTGACGGCTGGACGAAGAAGCGCCCGAGTCGTCGGCGGGGAAGCAGCCGTGCGAGCCCTGCCAGCACCGCCCGATCCGCTGGCTCGAGCGCTGGTCGCTCTACCTGGCGCCGGAGGACCGCCACCTCATGGCGGAGCATGACGACCTCGATGGCGAGATCGGTATCGCTGCGACCGAGGAGCCCGATGACCTGAAGGACGCGGCAGAACGCCCGGTGGAGGAAGGAGAGGGGTCATCACTGGATGCTCCCGGCTCCCGAGTCCAACCGTCAAAGTCCAGCTCAAAGAGGATGGATGACGTTCTCGGCACCGACACGGTGCTCGGCTGGTCGGTGGCGTCGGAGGCCGGGCAGTGTGAGGCCGATGACGGCCGTCCCGGCGACGGTGGCGAGACCACCGATCAGGGCGCTGGTGGCGGCCGTGGTGACTGGCGCCAAGGCCCCGGACCCGAGGTCGCCGAGGTAGCTGCCAGGTCCGAAACCCAAAGCCCCGGGTTAGAGGCGTCACCCAACCACGGTCACGGCTTCCTGTCCGACTGGCGGCCGGACTGGTCTGTTTGGAGGATCAGTAGCCGGTCGCCGGTCTCCAGGACAGGGTCGTGGGCGACGCCGAGCATGACGCGGCCGGCGTGGACGGCGCCGAGGACCAGGCCCCGGACCTCGTCTCGTGCCGCGCTCAGCGGGCGACCCACCCACGCCTCCTCCAGGGGGACCTCGTTGAGCTGGTAGCCGTCGGAGTCGACCAGACGCAGCAGGAGCTCAGCAGCGTGCGGCGCTTCGAGGCTCTTGGCCAGGGTATGGGCGAGCAGCTCGTCGGCCGAGACGGTCGCGCCGACGCCCAGGTCGGCGAGGGCTCGGGAGACGTTGGGGGAGTGGGCGATTGCCAGCGCCGGTGTGTCGGGGGCGAGCTGGCGGACCAGCACGGCGGTCACGAGCACCTCGGCGTCGCTGGCCCCGGCTATCAGGACCTGTCCAGCGCGTTCGGGGTGGCTGCGGCGCACCGCATGTTCGTCGGTCGGGTCCGCGGCGACGACCTGGGCGGCGTCGGGCAGACCGGAGCGGTCCCCGGCGGCCACGACGATCACCTTGCGGCCCTGCTCGACGAGCTCGGCGGCGACACGGGGGACCACTGGGTGCAGGCCGAAGATGATGACCTCGTTGCCGCTGGCCTCGTGGTGCACGATGCCGAGGAGCTTACGCATGTGACTGGCGGCGACGGCCCCGGCCATCAGCGCGAAAGCCGAGGCGAAGAGGGGGATCGTGGTGAGCATGACCGCGACGGCGATCACCCGGCCGGCGGGGTTCTTGGGGGTCACGTCGCCGTAGCCGACGGTGGTGGCCGTCGTGATCGCCCAGTACAGCGCCGTGCCGTAGGACACCTTCTGGGTGGCAGCGAAGCCGGCGGCCCCGGCCATCAGGCAGGCCAGGCCGATGAGAACCAGGCGAACCGCCTGGGAGCCCTTGACCCGGGCGATCAGCAGGCTGACGATTCCGAACATCCTCCCCAGCCTGCCAGGCCCAACTCCTCGAGACCCTGGCGGCTCGATAATTCGTTGTGCGCCGTGGCGGAACCGACAAGCCTGGGCGGCGAGTTGGTCCGACCGGAGAGGCGAAGGGAGGTGACCAGATGAAGCTGGCAGAGGCATTGGCGGCCCGGGCCGACGCCCAGGGCCGCCTGCAGGAGCTACGGGGTCGGATCGTGGACAACGCCCGCCACCAGGAGGGCGACGAGCCCGCCGAGGACCCCAACGCCCTGCTCGAGGAGGCCGACCGGGTGGCGGTGGAGCTTGGCCGGCTGGTCCGGGCGATCAATGCAACCAACGCCGCTACCCCGGTTGACGGCAGCGGGACCATCACCGACGCCATCGCGCAGCGCGACGCTCTCGCTGCAAGGCGGAGGATCCTCGCTGACGCCGCCGGGGCCGCCGCCGGCGGGCACGGCATGCGGATGATGCGCTCGGAGCTCCGGCTGGTCAGCGCCCTCGACGTCCCGGCACTGCGGCGCCGGATGGACGAGCTGGCCCGTGAACGGCGGCAGCTGGACCTGCGCATCCAGGCCGCTGACTGGGTCACCGAGCTGCTCGAGTGACCGAGCTGCTCGACCAGGCCGACGACCAGCCGGCGAGTCGGTAGCCCGACGGCCGACCGGGGCGAGCGCCACGCCTGTTGGCAACTCCCCGCCTGTAAAGCGGAAGGGATCATGGAACCCTCACCACGTCTCGGCCCGTGACAACGAGCATCGAGCAGGCCGGGCAGCGGGAAACGGGCAACGAGCACGGCGCAGCGGGCACCACCAGGTGCTGACCGGGAAGCGTTGGGCGAGGGAGGGTCAGGGGATCTCGCCGGTCCGGTCGCGGCTTTGAAGCGGGCAGCGGGCGCCAGCCCTGGGGACGGGGCCCAGCAGCCATCAGGGGAGCGGCAACCTCACGTAGCCCTCGGCCAGGTTGGTGGCGAGGGCCTGGCTGCGGGCAGCTCGTCCTGGTTGGAGCGCTGCAGGCGCCGCCCGAACGCGTCGCCACCGAGGTTGACGTGCAGCAGGGTGGTCATCCAGGTCGAGAAGGCCTGGCAGCGCCACAACCGCGTCAGGCAGCGCTCCCGCGGTCGAGCGCGGTGGTGTCCCCGGTGCGGTACCAGTCGGCCAGCGCGCCGGACCGGTCGGTCGATGGCGCCACGAGGCGCCGGGCTGCTCCGTGGAACCCGACACAACCGGCGACGACGTCGCAGGCGAGCTACGGGTGCAATTCGCCGAAAGCCGCCGCCGTCACCGACGTGCCCGCCGCGCTGCGATCGACGTGGGCGTCGCCGAGCACGCGCTGCCTCACGGCTTCGCCCCGCTCAATGGGCCGTCCCGCCAGGTGGTCGCTGGCGGCGTCGGTGATCACCAACGTCGGAGCGGAAACCCTCGGCAGGTCGGCGTGGTGGTCCATGGCTGCTGTCGCCTCGCAGCACCGAGGACGGACGGGTCCAAGGCGGGAAGGCTACGGCGGGTCCAGGGTCACGGGGATGCCTTCTCCAGGCGGCGCAAGGCGTCGAGCTCCTCGGCCGTCGGGGGGTCGGTGACGCCCAGGTGGGGTGACACCCGGAGCTCCCAGCCGGTGGCGTCCCGTACGGTGTCGACATCCACGCCGGGGTGGACGCGGGTGAGCACCAGCTCGGCAGTCGCCGGGTCGGGCTCGAGGATGCCCAGGTCGGTGATGACCTTGCGCGGACCTCCGCCGCGCAGGCCGAGACGCTCGCGGTCGCTGGGGCCGTCGCCGAAGCCGACCGAGGTGCGGAAGTCGAGCCGCTCGACGAAGCTGCGCCGGCTATGGCGGATCATGACGTACACCTCGCGGGCGGCCGAGGCGATCTCCGGGGCGCCGCCGGCGCCCGGCAGCCTCACCGTCGGATGGGCGTAGTCGCCGATCACCGTGCTGTTGAGGTTGGCGTGGCGGTCGATCTGGGCGGCGCCGAGGAAACCCACGTCGATGCGCCCCGCCTGCAGCCAGTAGTTGAAGATCTCGGGGACCGAGACCACCGTGTCGGCCGTGGACGCCAGCTCCCCGTCACCGATCGACAGCGGCAGCCGGGTCGGTTTTGCGCCGATGCAGCCCGACTCGTAGACGAGCACCAGGTTGGGAGCGTGTGTCAGGCGGGCCAGGTTGCAGGCCGTGCTCGGCAGGCCGATGCCGACGAAGCACACCAGCCCGTCGGTGAGGGCCCGGGAGGCGGCGACCACCATCATGTCGCTCACGCGAGGACGTTCCTCTCGATCCACGCCTGGAAGGCGTCGCGGTCGCGGCTGACGGCGTCCCATGCCACGTAGAAGTCGTTGTCGCGCTCCGAGTAGCCCGCCGTGTAGGAGGGGTGGGCTCCCCCGGGGGCGACGGCCACGGCCGTGAGTGACCACGTCGGCAGGATCACGTCGCCCGGCACGCGCTCGAGGCGGTCGACCACCTCCTCGACGGTGACCAGCGACCGGGACGCGGCCAGCACCGCTTCCTTCTGCACGCCGACGATGCCCCACAGCTGCACGTTGCCCTCCCGGTCGGCACGCTGCGCGTGGACCACCGTCGCATCCGGGTTGATGGCAGCGACGGCCGCCAGCTCCTCGCCCGTGAAAGGGCATGTGACCGGGCGCACCGTCGGCACCCGCCCCTCGAGGCCCGTTCCCCGGTAGCCGCGCAACACGGCGAACGGCAGCCCGGACGCGCCCGCAACGTAGCGGTTCACCAGGCCGGCGTGGCTGTGCTCCTCGAGCTCGAGGGGGACCGGCCAGCCATTGTGGTAGGCGTCGCGGAAGCGGTGCAGCGAGCCGACGCCCGGGTTGCCGCCCCAGCCGAAGACGAGCTTGCGCACCACGCCCATTCCGATCAGCTGGTCGGCGAGCACGTCGGGGGTGAGCCGGACCAGCGTCAGGTCCCGCCGCCGCTGCCGGATCAGCTCGTGGGCGGCGGCGTGGGGGATCAGGTGGGTGAAGCCCTCCATGGCCACCACGTCCCCGTCGTGGACCACCGCAGCAATGCCGTCGCTCAGGTCCATGATCTGCGCCACGGCCCTCCTTCCGCCGGCATCCCGGGCGACGATAGCCCGGCATATGCCGGTGCAGGTCCCTGCGCTGGGCGAAGCTCTGCGAGGGTGCGGGAACCGCGCCGGGTGTTGGGGTGTCGTAGTGGAGGGCGGGCTCGCCACGGTGGGCCCGCCCTCCTGACGGTCGGTCTGGAAGGGCGGCACGCTGGTGGTTGTGGTTCCGGGGACCGAGGGCAGCGGCGGCCGTGCCGGCGGGGCGGCCACCAGGGCAGCGCCGCCCCCGCTCCTCGAGCAGCGGAGAGGGTTCCGGTCGGACATACAGGGCGTGCGTGCCGTCGCCGTCCTGCTCGTCATCGCCAACCACGCCGGCGTGCCTGGCTTCGCCGGAGGCTACGTCGGCGTCGACGTCTTCTTCGTGGTCAGCGGCTACGTCATCACCCAGCTATTGCTCCGCGAGACGGACAAGGGCGCGCGGCGCGGCCTCGCCGACTTCTACAGCCGGCGGGTGAGGCGCATCGTGCCGGCGGCGACAGCGACCCTGGTGGCGACCGTCGTCGCCGCCGGCCTGCTGCTCGGAGCGCGGACCGCCCCCAACCTGCCTGGCGACGTCCGCTGGGCGTCGCTGTTCGGCGCCAACTTCCGCCTCATCCGCACCGGCAGCAACTACTTCGTGCCCGGGTTGCAGCCGTCGCTCATCACCCAGTTCTGGTCGCTCGCCGTCGAGGAGCAGTTCTACCTCGTCTTCCCGCTGCTGGTCTTCGTGGTGGCCGGCTCGAGCGCCGCCCGGCGGCGGGCGGCGCCGGGCGGCGGTGCGTCGATGGCGGGAGGGGTGGTGGGGCTCGGCGGTGGTCGGGGGCGCGGCGCGCTAGTGGCCGCCGTGGCTGCCGGCGCAGCGGTGTCGTTGTGGTGGTCCGTGCACCTCTCGTCGGCCGAGCCGGCCGTCGCCTACTACTCGCCGTTCACCCGCTTCTGGGAGCTGGCCGTCGGGTGCCTGCTGGCAGTGCTCACCACTGGGCGCCCCCGACCCCGCAGGCAGACCGGTGCGCGCGCCGCCTGGCTGGGCGCCGCCGTGTTGGTGGTGGCGCTGGTCGTGCTCGACGGCCACAGCGTGTACCCCGGGTGGCTGGCCTGCCTGCCGTGCGGCGCGGCGGCGCTCCTGCTCTGGGGTGGGAGCTCCGGCACCCGCTGGGGCGTGCCGGGCGTCCTCTCCTGGCGGCCGCTCGTGTACCTCGGCGACATCTCGTACTCCCTGTACCTCACTCACTTCGCCTGGCTGATGCTGCCCGAGCAGCTGGCGCACCCGTTGACGGGATGGTGGTGGCGGGCGGTGGAGCTCGCCGGCACCTTCGCCACCGCCGTGCTGTCGTACCACCTGCTCGAGAACCCGGTGCGGCGCTCCCAGCGCCTGGCCGGCGACCGGGTGGCCGTGGTGCTGGTCCTGTGCGTCTGCGTGGCGGCGTCGTGGACGGCGTCGCTGGTCGTCGGGCACCTGCTCGTGTGACCTCCCGCCCGCATGGGCGGCCCCCGGGCGGTCCTCAGCCCCACCCGGTGATGGTGGCGGGATACCGAGGAGCGAGGCGCACGTGGAAGATGGAGGAGATCCTGCGGATCACGTAGGTGGCCAGCACGTCCTCGCCGGTGTAGCTGTAGTGCACGCCGTCGCTGGCGCGCAGCTGGCTGGGCGCCCCGTTGACCAGCCCCGCCGGCTCGAACTGGCCGCCCGGTCCGGAGAACAGCTTCCAGACCGACACGTAGGCGGCGGTGGGGTTGGCGCTGGCGGCCTCCTGGTACAAGGAGTCGAGCAGGGCCATGCCGGCGCTGAAGCCGGGTTGCTGCATCACCGGCATGCCCACCCACAGGGCGTACGCCCCGGTCGCCGTGGCCTCCCGGACGAGGTCAGAGACACGCGCGAGGTAGGCACGCTTCCACGCCGCCGTGCCGAACGGCACAGCCGAGCCGCCGACGTACATCCCCTGCTCGTCGTTGCCGCCCAGGCTGAACAACACCAGTTGGGGGTGGTAGCGCCGGAGATCGGTGGCTAGGTGCGCCGGCCAGTCGTAGTAGGACCGCACGACGAGCCCGGTCGAGGAAACGTCCTCCTGAACCAAGTTCAGACCGGAGGTCGGCGACAGGTGGCGCTGCAGGCCCCAGCCCAGGTCGTTGCCGAGCGAGTCCCCTACCTCGAGCACCGTGCAATGGCCCACGGCAACGGTGGAGGCGTCAGCGGCCAGCGACAGGCCGCACCCATCCGACACGCTCCGGCGGGGCGCCGGCGGGGCCGTGGTGCTGGCGGCGCCGGGGGCGGATCCCGATGTGGTCCGGTCCGTGCCCGCCGGCGCTGTCGTGCCCGCCGGCGCTGTCGTGCCCGCCGGCGCTGTCGTGCCCGCCGGCGCCGTGCTCGTGGGCCGCCGGAGCTGCGACGACACCGTGACCGCCGTCGCCAGCAGGGCGACCAGCACCAGGCCGAGGGAGAGGCGCAACCCCCAGGCGGGGCGGCGCTGGGCCCGCCCGTCAGGGCCCATCGGTACACCGCCGGTGCCGGGCGCGCTGCGAGCAGCCATGCCCACACGACGCAGGCCGGGGCGCGAACGTTCCCCCCGCTTTGTCGTCGAAGCTGGAAGTCGGCGGGCGGGCGGATCCCGGCCGGCGCATCCTCGCTCGTTAGTGTTCTGGCGGGGCGGCGGTTGGCGCCCCGCAGACCGCCAACCGGGGGAGAGCATGAGCGAGGAACAGGCCTTCGGCGGGCAGATGCCCTCCCGGGAGGGGCAGGCGGTGCTCGAGGTGCACGGCATGGCACCCGTGCCGCTCGCCAACCGCTACGGACGCCTGTTCCGGGTGTTCACCGTCTGGTTCACGCCCAACCTCGTGCCCGCCGCCTTCTTCATCGGGACCCTGGTGTCCGCCAGCTACATCGGCCTCGGGTTCTGGCTGGGTTCGCTCGCCTGCCTCATCGGCGCCGCACTCGGCGCCGTGCCCGTGGCCCTGCTCGCCACGTACGGCCCTCGCACGGGCCTCGGCCAGCTGCCACTCGGGGCCATGTTCTTGGTGATCACCGTGAAGATCGCCGAGATCGGCAACTTCCACTCACCGGCGACGGCCCACGGCGGCAACCTCGTTGGCGGGTTCCTGCTCCTCGCGACCATCTCGGCCAGCTTCGTGGTCGCGTGGGCGACCTACGCCTCCGACTACACCCGCTACATGCGACCGGAGATGTCCCGCGGGGGGATCTTCGCCCTCACCCTGGCCGGGGTCACCGTCTCCACCGTCTGGGTGGAGGTGCTCGGCGCCGCCGTGGGACGGTGGCGGTCAACGCCATGGACGACTACAGCGGGTCGCTCGCCCTGCAGGCGACGGGCCTCCGGGTGCGCCGCCCGGTGATCGCCGTCGTCGCAACCGCCATCGCCTTCGGGTTGACCCTGTGGCTCGACACCGGGAGCCTGTCAACGAAGTTCACCAACCTCCTCCTGTTCATCACCTACTGGATCCCTCCGTTCGCGGCGGTGCAGATCGTCGACTGGCTGCGCAGCCGCGGTGCGCCCCCGGCGCACCACGCCATGGACCTCCAACGCCTCCGCCCGGGCTGGGACGCGCTTGCCGCCCTGCTTGCCGGCTTCGGGGCGGCGGTGCCGTTCATGGACACCACCCTCTACGTCGGGCCTGTCTCCTCGGCGGTCCTCCACGGTGGCGACATCACGCTCGCCGTGGGCTTCGTCGTCGGCGGCGCCGTCTACGCCGCTCTGCGTTACGCACAGGCGGCCCTCCGGTGTCCGTGCAGGTCGACGGCGGGCGCATAGTGGCCATCGGAGACGACCCACTCGGGGACCCGGCAACGAGCCGAGAGGTGATCGACGCCCGCACGTCGCTGCTGTCGCCGCCGTTCGTCGAGCCCCACGTGCACCTCGACACGGCCCTCACTGCCGGCCAGCCCCGGTGGAACGCCAGCGGGACCCTGTGGGAGGGCATCGCCTGCTGGGCCGAACGCCGCCGGGAGGTGACCCGGGAGGACGTCCTCGGCCGGGCCGAGCAGGTCGTGGGCTGGCAGGTCGCCAACGGCGTCCTCCACGTCCGGAGCCATGTGGATGTCACAGACCCGGACCTTGCCGGCCTCGATGCTCTTCTCGAGCTGCGCGACCGGGTACGCGACGTCGTCGGCCTGCAACTGGTGGCCTTCCCGCAGGAGGGGATCTGCTCCTCCCCGGGAGGCGAGGCGCGCATGCGGGAAGCGGTGCGCCGCGGGGTGGACGTGGTGGGGGCTATCCCGCACTTCGAGGACACCAGGGAGGACGGGGTGCGGTCAGTCGAGTGGGCCGTCGCCCTGGCAGAAGAGGCCGGCCTGCTGGTCGACGCCCACTGCGACGAGATCGACGACGATCAGTCCCGGTTCGTCGAGGTGCTCGCCACACGCGCCCTGCGGACCGGGCTGCGCCACCGTGTGACCGCCAGCCACACCACAGCGATGGGCTCTTACAACGGGGCGTACAGCTACAAGCTCCGCAGCGGCCTCACCCAGGTGAAGGAGCTGCTCGCTGCCGGGATCAACGTCGCCTTCGGCCACGACGACGTCATGGACCCGTGGTTCCCGATGGGTGCTGCCAACCCCCTGCAGGTTGCCCACGTCGCCGCCCAGCTGACGGGCCGGGCGGAGATCGAGGAGTGCTTCCGCTCGGTCACCGACCGGGCCGCCGCCGCCCTCGACCTCGGAGACCGCTACGGCATCGGAGTCGGTCGCCCCGCCAGCTTCGTGCTGCTGCCAGCGGCCGACCCCTTCGACGTGGTCCGCCGCCAGGTGCGCCCCACCCATGTCGTCGCCAACGGCCGTCTCGTCGCCGAGCCGGTGCCGAAGCCACCGAGGCCACCGGCGTCACCATCGCGGCCGCCGGCGACCCTCTCGGCGGGGGCGGGCCCGGGCGTCCCGGTACAGTCCCCGAGGTGCAGCGGTACCCGGCCCGGCCTGAGGGGGAGATGGACCTCGCCACCCTCGACGACACCATCGAACCTCTCCTTGTGGAGGCGGGGCGGATCGCCCTGCGCTGGTTCCGCAGCGGCGTGGATGTCGAGGACAAAGGCGGCGCCGGCCGGTACGACCCGGTGACGGCCGCCGACCGGGCCACGGAGGCTTACCTGCGCAGCGAGCTGCTCGCGCGCTTCCCTGGGACGGAGATCGTGGGCGAGGAAGGTGGCCGGAGCGGCACCGAGGGCGGCCCCCGGTGGTGGGTCGACCCCATCGACGGCACCCGGAGCTTCGTCACCGGCCAGCCGCTGTGGGGTGTCCTGCTCGGCCTCGTCGACGGCGACGCCCCCGTCGCGGGCTGGTGCCGCATGCCGTACCTGGAGGAGACCTTCGGGGCTGTCGGCGGGCGTGGCTGGGCGGAGATCAGCGGTCACCGGCGGCCCCTCGCTGCGGCCTCCACCGCCGGCCTGGAGGATGCGAGCCTGTACGCCACCCATCCCGGCATGTTCCCCCCGGGGCCTGCCGGCGAGGCCTTCTCCCGCCTCGCCTCGCGGGTCAGGCTCACCCGTTTCGGCGGTGACTGCTACGCCTACTGCCTCCTGGCCCTCGGCCACGTCGACCTGGTCCTCGACGCCGGCCTCCAGCCATACGACATCCTGCCGCTCGTCCCGGTGGTGGAAGCTGCCGGCGGTGTCGTCACCGACTGGACGGGCGCCCCCCCGCTCGCCGGCGGGTCAGTGGTCGCCGCCGCCAACCCCGACCTCCACGCCGCGGCGCTCGCAGCCCTTGCCCCCGACACGGAGGACGCCCCGTGAGCGACCATCCCTACGCCGACCGGTTCCCCGTCCACCGCGCCCTGCCCGAGCGCGGTGCCTCCCGTGACGAGATCCTGGCGGAGTTGCGGTCCATGGCCGAGGAGGAGGACGCCTTGTGGGAGTCCGGGAGGTGCTCGGGGACGATGTACTGCGGTGACCACGACCACTACCGGTTCATGAACGAGGCCTTTGGCCTGTTCGCCCACGCCAACGCCCTGCAGCGGGACATGTGCCCGAGCGCCACCAAGTTCGAGGGAGAGATCGTCTCGATGGCACTCGACCTGCTCCACGCCGGCGACGACGCCGTCGGCCTCGTGACCACGGGGGGGACAGGCAGCATCCTCCACGCCGTCCTCTCCTACCGGGAGCACGCCACCGTCGCTGGCCGGCCCAACATCGTCAAGCCTGAGACAGCGCACCCCGCCTTCGACAAGGCGTGCCACCTCTTCGGCGTGGAGGTCCAGCGGGCGCCGGTCGACCCGGTGACGACCCAGGTGGACGTCGAGTGGGTCGCCGAGCACATCGACGGTGACACCGTCGCCATCGTCGGTTCGGCGTGCAACTACGGGTACGGGACGATCGACCCGATCGCCGAGCTCGGCATCCTCGCCCTCGAGCGGGGCGTCGGCCTGCACGTGGACGCGTGCCTGGGCGGGTGGATCCTCCCCTTCGGCGAGCAGCTCGGCTACCCGGTCCCGGCCTTCGACTTCCGGGTCCCCGGGGTGACGACGATCTCCGCCGACACCCACAAGTACGGCTACGCCTTCAAGGGCACGTCCACCCTGCTCTTCCGTGACGCGGCGCAACGCCGGGCCCAGTACTTCATGCTCACGGACTGGAGCGGGGGCAAGTACGCCTCTCCGGGGATCGAGGGCTCGCGTTCGGGCGGCCTGCTCGCTGCCACGTGGGCGGCGATGGTGTCGCTCGGCCGGGACGGCTACAGGAGCTACGCCCAGGCCATCTTCGAGACCGCCGAGCGCATGAAGAACGCTGTCATATCGCAACCCCGGCTGCGGCTCGTGGGCCAGCCCACGTTCCTCTTCAGCTTCACGTCCGATGACATCGACGTGTACCACGTGAACGACTTCCTGCGCACCAGGGGCTGGCGCCTCAACGGGCAGCAGTACCCCGACGCCCTGCACATGTGCGTCACCCGCCCCCAGACCCAGCCCGGCGTGGCGGAGGCATGGGAGGCCGACCTCGCTGATGCCGTCGCCTACGCCGAGCGCCACGCCGGCGAGACGCCCGCGTCGGGTGCCATCTACGGCGGCGTGCCCGGCGGGCTCACTGCCGAGATGGACGCCGTCATCCGGGCGTTCATGGCCGACTACCTGGACGGGCAGAGCGCCCGGCCGCCGGCGGGATGACCGGCGACGACCGCCACGTCCTGGCGGTCGACCTCGGCACGGGGGGACTGAAAGTCGGGCTGGTGTCGCTGCTCGGCGAGGTGGCATGGCAGGACAACCTTCGCGTGGAGACCACGTGGCTCGATGGTGGTGGGGCGGTGCAGGACGCCGATGACTGGTGGCGCCAGGTCGGCGCCGCCACCCGCCGCGGGGTAGCGGCCGCCCCCGAGGCCGCCGGCCGGGTGGCCGCCGTGTGCATCACAGGACAGTGGGCGAGCACCGTGCCCGTCGACGCCGACGGGCGCCCCGTCGCCGAGTGCGTCATGTGGATGGACACACGCGGCGGGCCGCATGCCCGGCGGGTGGTGGGGGGCCCGCTGCTTGGTTACCGGCCGGGGGCAGCCCTGCAGTGGCTGCGCCGGTCGGGGGTACCGCCGTCCACCGCCGGCGACGACTCCTTCGGCCACATGCTGCACCTCCAGAACGACCGCCCCGAGGTGGCCAGCGCCGCCCGCTGGTACCTGGAGCCGGTCGACCAACTGTCGATGCGGTTCTGCGGCGTGGCCTCGGCCTGCCCGGCTTCGGTGACGGCCGCCTGGCTCACCGACAACCGGCGGGCCGGCGCCTGCGCCTACGACGCCGAGCTCGTCCGTCTCTCTGGGATAGACCCGACGAAGCTGCCCCCCCTGCGACCGACCGGATCGGTCGTAGGGCCGATCCTGCCGTCCGTCGCCGCCGACCTGGGCCTGCCCGCCGGGGCGGTGGTCGTCACCGGCATCACGGACCTGCACTCCGCAGCGCTCGGCGCCGGCGCTGTGGGCGACTACGAGCCCCACCTGGCCATCAGCACGACCTCATGGATCAGCTGCCCGGTCCCCCGGAAGAAGACCGACGCCCTCAACGCCCTCGCCACCGTCCCCGGCGTCACCCCGGACCGCTACCTCGTAGTCGACAACCAGGACAATGCCGGCCGCTGCTTGGAGTGGTTCCGGGACGCGCTCGGCGTGCCCGACGACGGCTACCGGCTGCTCCTCGACGGCGCCTCGAAGGTTCCGGCCGGCAGCGGGAACGTCGTGTTCGTGCCGTGGTTGACCGGCGAGCGCTCCCCGATCCTCGATCGCTGCGCACGGGGAGGCTTTCTCAACGTCAGCCTCGGGACGACCCGAGCCCACCTGACGCGCGCCGTCCTGGAGGGGGTGGCCTACAACAGCCGGTGGCTGCTCGGCGCCGTCGAGCGCTTCGCCGGCCGGAGGCTCGAACCGATCCGCCTGATCGGCGGGGGCGCCCAGTCCGACCTGTGGTGCCAGGTGGTCGCCGACGTCCTCGACCGCCGGGTGGAGCGGGTCGCCGAGCCGCTGCATGCCCAGCTGCGGGGGGCGGCCCTCCTGGCCGGCATGGCGCTCGGCGCCCTCCGCCCCGACGAGGTCCGCTCGCACGTCGGGGTCGAAGCCACGTTCGCGCCCGACCCGACGACCCGGGATGTCTACGACCGGCTGTTCGCCGAGTTCACTCGGGTCTACAAGGCCCAGAAGGGGATGTTCGCCCGCCTCAACGGCCGGCGCTGACCCGGTGAGGAGCAGGGGTCCGTTCCCGCTCGGCCGGCGACGCCTAGCTGACCTCGTAGGAGACGGTGACGGTGGCGACGACCTGCTGGGAGCCCGGCTCGACCGGCACGGGCACAGCCTTTGTTGGCAGGCCGGCGCCGGGGGCGGCGGAGAAGGTGCCCGAGTTGCCTGCGAAGATCGGGTCGTAGCTGCCCTGGTCGGAGATCGAGCAGATCGGGCCGAGGGTGACGCCGGCGGCGCTCGCCATCGCCTGCGCCCGGCTCTCCGCCATCTTGACCGCCTGGGTGCGAGCCGCCAGCGCCGGCGTCGAGTCGTTGGAGATCGAGAACGACAGGTTGTCGAACTGGATGTCGTTGCCCACCTGGTTGGCGGCCGAGTCGATGGTCGCCCCCGCCGACGACAGCTTCGTCACCGTCGCCGTCACCGTGTTGCTGACGTTGTAGCCGCTGACCTTCCCGTTCTTCACGTAGTTCGGGAAGATCGACAGGCCGGTCGTCTGCAGATCGCTGCCGGCCACGCCGGCACGGCGCAGGACCGAAAGGAGCCGGTCGGTCAGCACGTTGTTGCTCTCGAGCGCCCCTTTGGCCGTGACGCCGTGGGTGTTCACCCCGAGGGTCATGGTGAGCGTGTCGGGAGTGACCGACGCCGTGCCCGTCGCCGTCGCAGACACCGACGGCAACCCGTTGCAGCTCGAGGTTGCGGGCGTGCCAGTCGCAGCGGCCAGGGTGCCGACGCCCTGGGGCGCTCCAGACGTCGTGCTGCCTGCCGCCCCGCACGCCCCGAGGGTCACGCCCGCGGCGCCGAGCGCCACCACCGAAGCCCACATCCGACGTCGTGTCACGTCCCACTCCGATCCCGTCCGGCGGCACCCTGCCGCTCACCACTCCGACGCCGCAGGAGCGCTGCTGGTTCCCGGCGGCACGGATTCCCGGCGTGAACGGCGCCGCCGACCGGTTCCGAACCTGGACCGGGCGGGACCCCGAGGGCGTCTGGCAGGCGCCCGGGCGCGTCAACCTGATCGGGGACCACACCGACTACAACGGCGGGCTGGCGTTGCCGTTCGCCATCGGCCGGCGCACCGTGGCCGCCGTGGGGCGCCGCGCCGACAGGCGGTGGCGGGTCCGGTCCGAGCAGCGGCCCGACGCGCCAGCTGACGTGGATCTCGCCGACCTGCGCCCCCGCTCGGCGGGCGGCTGGGAACGCTACGTCCTCGGGGTGGCCTGGGCACTGCACGAAGCCGGTGCCGACGTCCCCGGGGCTGACATCCTCGTCGACTCCGACCTGCCCCTCGGCGGAGGGCTGGCCTCCAGCGCCTCGCTGGTCGTCGCCGTCACCGTCGCCGCCGTCGAGCTCTCCGGTGCGGTCCTCGACCTCGACGGGCTCGTCGGCATCGCCCACCGGGCGGAGGCCGGGTACGTCGGAGCCCCGACCGGGACGCTCGACCAGCGGGCCGTGCTGCTCGCCCGGGCGGGCTACGGCCTGCTCATCGACTTCCGCTCGGGTACCGCCGACCCCGTGCCGCTCGCGGCGGCGGAGCCTCTGGTGGTCGTCGATACCGGCGTCCGCCACGACCATGCCTCCGGCGGGTACGGCGAGCGACGGCGGGAATGCGCCGCCGCCGCCTCCGCCCTCGGGCTGCCTGACCTGCGGGACGCGACGCCCGCCATGGTCGACGAGCGGCTCAGCGGGCACCTCGCCGCCCGGGCCCGCCATGTGCTCACGGAGAACGAGCGCGTCGCCGAAGCAGCCCGCCGCCTGTTGGCGGGCTCGTCCGTCGGTCAGCTGCTCACAGCATCGCACCACTCGCTGCGCGACGACTTTGCCGTGTCGTGCCCGGAGCTGGACGCTGTCGTCGAAGCGGCACTCGCCGCCGGTGCGGACGGCGCCCGCATGACGGGCGGGGGGTGGGGAGGTGCGGTCGTGGTGTCCGGCTTGCCAGCCGACGACGCAGTGCAATGCCTCGGCGGGAGGGGTGAGGGTGTGCTCGCCGTCCAGCCGGGCGGTCCGGCCGGGCGAGTCGCCTGAGGGCTCGGTCGCGCCGGGGGTGGGAGCGAGCCCCCGCCGCCGGTCCGCGACAGCGCGCACCTGCTCACCAACAGGCGAGGCCCGGTGATCAGGCCCGGCTCCACGGCCTTTTTCGCCATCGGGCCGGAGAGTGCCCGCCGCCTAGAGTGCAGCGACCATGGGCACCAACCGGACCTGGGCGCTCGTCCGAGACGCTGACCTCGAAGTCATCCCGCTCAAGACGCTCCTCGACCAGCTACCGGTCGTCCCCCCCGGGAGCCGGGTGGCGATCACCTGCTCGCCGAAGCTCGGGCTCGAGCGCACCCTCGAGCACACGAGCGCCGCCACCGAGGCCGGCTACCGCTGCATCCCCCACATCGCCGCCCGCCAGGTCAGCGACGGGACGGAGCTGCGCGCCGTCGCCGACCGGCTCGCTGCGCTCGGCGTCGCCGACCTGTATGTCATCGGGGGAGACGTGAAGGAGCCGGTGGGGGAGCTGGGATGTGCGGCGGAGCTGCTCGAGGCGCTCCAGGGCATCGACCACGGCTTCGCCCGCGTCGGGGTGGCGTGCTACCCCGAAGGCCACCCGACGATCCCCGACGCCGTGCTGTGGAGCGACCTGCTGCGCAAGCAACCGATGGCGCAGTACATGGTGAGCCAGGTTTGCTTCGACGCCGCCGCCATCGTGTCGTGGCTGCACGCCGCCCGGGACCGGGGCGTCACCCTGCCGCTGCGCATCAGCGTGGCCGGACCCTTGAAGATCACCAAGCTCATCGAGCTCTCGGTGCGGATGGGGGTCGGACCCTCGATGTCGTACCTTCGCAAGCAACACGGCCTGGTCGGCACCGTCCTGCGGGGCGGTGCCTACCGCCCCGAGGAGCTCGTGGCGTCGATCGAACAGGAGCTGGGCGGCGAGGACCTCGGCATCGAGGGCCTCCACATCTCGACGTTCAACCAGCTGGACAGCACCGTTTCCTGGCAGCGGCAGGTGGGGGCGCCGCCGAGCTGACCGACGGGTCCAAGGGCTGGCGCCAGCGGTCGGCACCGACCCGGCTGCTCTTTCCCCGACGACCTCGGGACCGCGCACCGCTGCGATCCGGCTCGGCGACTCGGTGCGTTCACCGCACCTCGGGAGATTGAGGGCCGGTTTCTGCTCGCTGTGCACCGACCTTAGGGAGTGGCCCGCCGGGTCCCTCCTGGGTCAGGGCCGGGTCGGGTCCCACCAGATGGTGACCACCTCGGTGCTCTCGTCGTCGAGGTCCGCCAGGGCTCGGGCTACCTCGCCGTCGCTCTCGGCGGGCAGGCACAGCTGGCGCCGAACCATCGCGATGTGGGCGGGGTCTGTACGGTCCCGGACGAGCGGCCGGCGCCGCCGAGCACAGCGCACGCCGAGCCCCAGGCCCTGGAGCACGGCGAGGAAGTCCTCGACCGTCGGGCCGTCGGGGCGTTCGATGCCCCAGAACCGCCGCCAGAGGGGAGTCGCCGCGCACAGCGGGTGGCGCGCCGTGAGCTCCACGACCACCCGGCGCCGAGCGTGGTCGTCGAGCGCTGTCACGAACGGCTCGATCGACGGCACGTTGTACACGACGTGGTGGCAGATGACGAGGTCGACGTTCGGGGCTTCGGCGGCATCGTCGGGCCAGGTGCCGGCAATGCAGGAGTGAGCGACGCCGGCCTCGCCGGCGTCGGCATCGAATGCGGCGAGGAGATCGGGGGAGGAATCGAAGCCGATCACCTGTGTCGCCGGTGGGACGAGGGCCAGACCGGCAGCCCCACCCCCGCAACCGACGTCGAGAACGTCGCCGCCGCCGGCGAGCACTTCACGTTCCGCGCGCAGCGATGGGCTGTCGGGGTCGGGCCGGCGTGCCGAGGCCCTGAACACGGCTGGCGAGAAGCCCCACGGCGGTTCCGGGGCCTGGGTCAGGATCTCCTCGGGGATAGCCCATTCCGCCAGGCGCTCTGACCATCGGTGGGCGCCCGGATTGCTCCCGGGTCCAATGACCGTGCCTCGGCGGTCCTCGGGCCCGGTGGCGTCGAGCCCGGGAACCTCGGGTTCGGGAATCTCGGGTTCGGGAATCTCGGGTTCGGGAATCTCGGGTTCGGGGGCATCGGAGGATTGGCCCGGTGAGCCCGCCTGACCATGCTGCGACGAGGCCATGGCCGGCGAGTGAAGCATGGGCACCGGGGCCGTGTCGAGGCGAGCCGGCGCCTGTGACTGGTGCCGGCGTGTGACTGGTGCTGGCGGTCGGCTGCGCCGGCGGTCTGCTGTGCCGGCTGCGCCGGCGGGGCGGCCGGAGCGACGCCGACCGTCAGGCGGAGGCAGACTGGCTCGTCATGACCAAGGCGGCGAGGCGTGCGGTGCCGGTCGCCGCCGGCGCTGGCTGGCGTTGCCGGTTCGACCACGCCGCCGGCCCGCTGGCCGAGAGTTGGGAGCTGGTCGGACCGCTGGGCGAGCTCGTGGCCAACAGTGCCGATGAGGTGCCGGGGGTTCTGGCCCGCGCCGAGAACGAGGCCGGCAGGGGCCGCTTCGTCGCCGGCTTCCTGGCCTACGAGGCCGCACCGGGCCTGGACCCGTCCCTCGAGGTCCGCACCACCGGCGATGGGTGTGGGGCACGGCTCCCGCTGGCATGGTTCGGCGTGTTTGGTGAGCGTCGGCCGGTCCCGCCACTGGCTTCCCTACCGCCGGTGCCGTCCGAGCCTGTCGCACTGACCGGGCCGAACTGGCAGCCGGAGATCACCCGGGAAGAGCACGCCACCGCCGTCGCCACCATCCGTGAGGCCATCGCTGCCGGCGACGTGTACCTGGTCAACTTCACCACCAGGCTTCGCCGGCGGTGGCAGGACGGGGAGGACGGCGATCCCTTCGTGCTGTACCGCCGCCTCGTCGCCGCCCACGCTGGCGGCTTCCATGCCTACCTGGATACACCGGAATGGGTCGTGGCCTGCGGCTCGCCGGAGTTGTTCGTGGAGCTCGCCGGCGGGATGGTGACCACCCGGCCGATGAAGGGCACGCTGCCTCGCGGCCGCTGGGTTGCCGAGGACCTGGCACGAGCGGAGGCGTTGCAGCGCGATCCGAAGGAGCGGGCAGAAAACGTCATGGTCGTGGACCTCCTCCGCAACGACCTCGGCCGGATCGCCGTCCCCGGCGGGGTGGAGGTGCCCCGGCTCTGGTGTGTCGAGCGCTATCCCACTGTGTGGCAGCTGACATCCACGGTGCGCGCGGCCCTGCCAGGCTCGGCCGGACTCGTTGATGTCTTCCGGGCGGCGTTTCCTTCTGGCTCGGTGACGGGCACGCCCAAGGTTTCGGCCATGCGCGAGATCAAGGGCCTCGAGGTGACCCCGAGGGGTGTTTACTGCGGTGCGGTGGGATGGGTCGCGCCGGGTCGGTCGGCGGGCACGCCGGTCGAGGCCCGTTTCGCCGTCGCGATCCGCACTGCCGTGATCGATCGTCGCCGGCAGCTCGCTGAGTACGGCACCGGCGGGGGGATCACCTTCGACTCCATCGCCGAGCGGGAATGGGCGGAGGTGCTGGTGAAGACCTGGGGTCTCGGGACCCCCGACCGGCCGCCCACCGACGCAGGCACCGGGTTGGGCCTGATCGAGACGATGCGCGCCGACCCGCCGGTCTACGACGGAGCGAACGGTGTCATTCGCAACCTCCGGCGTCACCTGGATCGGCTGGCGTCATCGGCATTCCACCTCGGCTTCCCTCCGCCAGCCGGAGTGGAAGCCCGGCTGGAGGAAGTGGTCACAGGCCTGGAAGGCACCGCCCGTGTCAGGCTCGTCTGGTGGCTCGACGGCTGGCTCGACGTGACTGCTGCGCCGATCGAACCCGAGGACCCTGACACGTGCGTCCGGCTCTGTGTCGATCCCGAGCCTGTGCGGTCGAGTGAGTTGACCCTGTACCACAAGACCACCCGGAGAGACGGCTATGAGTCGCGCGCCGCTCGCCATACGGAAGCCGACGACGTCGTGCTCGTCAACGAGCGGGGTGAGGCGACAGAGACGACCTGGGCCAATCTCCTGTTCCGGATCGGCTCCCGCTGGTACACGCCTCCCGTCGACTGCGGGCTGCTGCCCGGTGTCGAGCGGGGGAGGCTGCTCGACACCGGGCAGGTGAGTGAGCGGTCGGTCAACGTCGCCGGCCTGTCCTGCGCCGACGAGCTGGCAACGGTGAGCTCGCTGCGAGGCCGCCGACCGGCGCTGCTCGTGGCGGCCTGCCGCTGCCCGCCCACGTCGGGCTGCTGCTCTGGGGGCGCGGCCGACATCCTGCCCTCCGCGGGTGTAGGTGAGAGCCGGCGGGCGATCCCTGGATAGGGGAGGCCAGGGCTGCTGGCCTGGCCCGCCGCGCCCCGACTGGTCGCCGGCGGTGCCGGCGGGCCACCTCGGCTAGGACCGGCTAGGACCGGCTAGGACGCCGGCGGGAGCTGGCGGACGACCTCCTCGGCGATGGCGAGGGCGGATGTCGCCGCCGGCGACGGGGCGTTGCGGATCGTGATCACCGGGCCGTGCCCACCGAGCACGAAGTCGTCGACGAGCACGCCCTCAGGCGTGACCGCCTGCGCCCGGACCCCGGCCGGCGCCGGCACGACGTCCTCGTCCCGCAACGCGGGGACGTAGCGGCGCGCCCGCTGCACATAGGCTCGCTTGGACACCGACCCCCACAGCTCCTCGACGCCCGTCCTCCAATGGCGGCGGGCCAGCCGCCAGAAAGCGCTGTCGGTCGCCATCGCTCGGAGGTCGGCGAGGCAGACGTCGCTGCGCCGGTAGCCTTCGCGTGCCAAGGCGAGCACTGCGTTGGGTCCGATGTCGACGCCCCCGCTCACCCGCCGGGTGAAGTGCACCCCGAGGAACGGGTATCTCGGGTCGGGCACCGGATAGATCAAGCCTCGGACGAGATCGGCGCGCTCGGGGAGGATCCGGTAGTACTCACCCCGGAAGGGGATGATGGCCGGCGCCGGGACGTCGCCGGCGAGGCGCGCCAGCCGGTCGCTCTGCAGGCCGGCGCACACCACGACCTGGTCGAAGACAGCGTCGCCGGCAGGTGATGCGACCACCAGCTCCGAGCCCGCGCGCGAGAAGCCCGTGACCCGGAAGCCGAGCCGGACCTCACCGCCAGCTTGCATTACCTCGCCGGCGAGGACGCGGGCGACCGCGACGAAGTCGACGATCGCCGTCTCGGGTGAGTGCAGCCCGGCAACGCCGGCGACGTGACGCGCGATGTCCCGCAACGCGGCGCCGGCAACCCGGCGCAGACCGGGAACGCCGTTGCCCGTCGCACGCCGCTCGAGCTCCGCCAGCCGTTCGAGCTCGGCCGTGGACGATGCCACGACGAGCTTGCCCACGGCTTGGTAGGCGAGGCCGTGGCGTTCGCACAGCTGCCGGAGCTGGAGCCGTCCCCGGCGGCAGAGCTCGGCCTTCACCGAGTCCGGCGCGTAGTAGATGCCAGCGTGCACGACACCGCTGTTGTGGCCTGTTTGGTGACGGCCGACCTCATCTTCCTTCTCCAAGACGGTGACCTGCGAGCCGGGTCGTGCCGACTGGATCCGGCGGGCGACGGCCAGCCCGACGATCCCTGCACCTACGATGCCGTAACGCTGGGTCACGCCGGCGACGGTACCGAGGTGCACGGACGGTGGGTGTGCGGGCTGCCCGAGCTACTTGCCAGGGACGGATCCGCCTGTGGGAACGCCAGTAGCTGCGCCGGCAGCCATGAACAGCGCCGGAATGCCTCCGCCCAGTCCCACACCTGTGACTCCTGGCTGTCGGTGGGCCGGGTAACGGCGAGGGCGTGGGTTGGGCGCCGGCGATGACGAGCGGCGCTACGGTGGGGGGCGCCGCCGGGTGTCCGGCGGCTGAGAGAGGGAGCTCCCGGCAGTGCCAGCCGATCCGTGTACGGCCGGCGTCCGTAGGCCCGCCGCGCACGCCGCCGGCGCGGTGGGGCGTTACCCGTTGCCGGCTGCTCGCCAGTGGGGCGTGGCCGGCTCGCTCGGCGCCGCCGTCGGATGGGGGATGGCGGCGGTCTTCGCCGTCCTCGCCGATACGTCCGGCCTGGTGCTGGTGTTCTACCGGATGTGGCTCGGGGCGGCACTCCTCGCTGTGATGCTCTTCGCATCGGGCCGCCGGCTCCGATGGCGGACTGTCCTGGTCGCCGCCCCTGGCGGCGTGTTGCTCACGGCCGACATGACGTTCTTCTTCCAGTCGATCCGGCTGACGAGCGTCGCGGTCGCCACGGTCATCGGCGCGCTCCAGCCGCTGCTCGTTCTCGCGGTCGCAGGCCCGTTCCTCGGCGAGAGGGTCGGCGTGCGCCGTGCCCTGCTGGCAGCCGTCGCCGTCGGTGGCGTATCGCTGACGGTCGTCGGCGCCGGCGTGCCGTCGGGCGGCCACTTGAGGGGGGATCTCCTCGCCACGGTGTCCCTCGTCGCCTGGTCCGGCTACTTCATCGCCGCGAAGCGGGCCAGTCGTACCTGCGACGCTCTTGAGTACACGACGGGGGCCACGGTCGTGGGCGCCTTCGCCACCTCGCTGATCGTCCTCGCCACAGGCAGCGTGCCGGTGCTGCACCGTCCGGCGTGGGTCTGGGTGGCCCTGCTCACGGTCGTCCCCGGTCTCGCCCACCTGCTGATGAACTGGGCACACCATCGCATCGACGCCGGCGTCTCATCCGTGATCGTGTCGATCAACCCGGTGGTGGCGTCGGTAGGGAGTTGGATCGTCCTCGACCAGCGGCTTACGGCGCTGCAAGTCGCCGGTGGCGTCGTCAGCCTCCTCGCCATCACGCTCGTGGCCAGGGGCAGCGGCGCTGGAAAGGCTCTGCAGGGCGCGTCGCAGGGCGGCTCGCTCGACGACCAGGTGCGGCCGGGACCGGGCTGACGCCGTCCGCACCAACCCATCCCCGGTGTTGGCAACCGTCAGTTAGGAGCCCTCGAGGGCCCCGGACGGTCCGGTCCGGCGCCGGCCTGGGTCGGCGCCGGGGCAACCCGTGGTCGCCTCAGTGCGCAGCGGCGCTCGGGTTGGCGTCGCGCTGGCCGGCGTGGGCGAAGTCCTTGGACCGGATCAGCACCAGGGCCAGCGCTGCGGACACGAAGGTGGTGATGGCGGCGACGAGCAGGATCTCGTCGAGGGAGCTCGTGAAGCTCCCGCGCAGCACCAGCTCGAGGAGCCCACGCTGACGGCTGGGCACGGCCCGCACCAACCGCCCGACGTTGCCGCTCTCGAGACCGGTGGAGATGGCGCCGGCGCTGCTGGACAGCGGCGTCCCGCTCGTGCGGGCGGTCACCGCCTGGGTCAGGTGGTTGCTGAACAGCGTGCCGAGCAGGGCGATGCCTGTGGCGATGCCGACCTGGCGGAACGTCGAGTTGATACCCGACGCCATCCCGGCCCGCTGCGGCTGCACCACGCCGACGGCCGTCGATGCGAGGGGCGGGTTGACGAAGCCGGCACCGATGCCGGCCGCCACCAGACCCGGGATCAGGTGGGTCCAGTCAGAGTGGGCATCGATGCCGCGCATCAGCAGGAGGGCGACGCCGATCAGGGCGAGACCCGGCCCGATGAGCAAGCGGACTGGGACCTTGGAGCTCAACCGGCCCGCCAGCCAGCTGACAGCGAGGACCCCGCCGGAGAGGACGAGGAGGCGCAGGCCGGTCTGCAGGGCGCTGAAGCGGAGGACGTCCTGCAGGTACAGCACGAGGTAGAGCAGCACCGACCAGATGCCAGCCGACATCCCGAAGGCGGCGATCGCCCCGCCCGAGAACGTCGGGAGCTCGAACAGCGCCAGGTCGAACATCGGGTGCTCGCCGCGCAGCTCCGTCACCAGGAAGGCGGCGAGCAGCACGCCGGCGGCGGCGAAGCAGGCGACGACCCGGGTTGCCCCGAACCCGATCGAACCGGACTCGATGAGAGCGTAGATCAGGCAGGCGAGGGCGACGGTGAACAGCCCGAAGCCGAGCCAGTCGGGCCGGCGGGCTTGCGGGTTGCGCGACTCGATCACGCGGGTCACGCTGAGCACGACGGCGACGGCACCCACCGGCAGGTTGACGAAGAAGATGTATCGCCACGACAGCCCGGAAACGAGGGCGCCTCCGGCGATGGGGCCGATCGCCACGGCCACTCCCGTGGTCGCCCCCCACATGCCGAATGCGACACCGCGGTCCCTGCCATGGAACGCGTTGGCGAGGAGGGCCAGGGAGACCGAGAACATGATCGCTCCTCCCACGCCCTGCGCACCACGGGACAGCTCGAGCATGAGCGGGGACTGCGCCGCTCCGCAGGTGACCGACGCCGCCGTGAAGATCACCAGGCCGATGACCCACAGCAGGCGGCGGCCGAACATGTCCGCCAGCGACCCGGCGGTCAACAGCAGGGCGGCGAGGGTGAGGGCGTAGGCGTCCACCACCCACTGGAGGTCGGCGAAGCTCGAGTGCAGCGCTCTCTGGATGGCCGGCAGGGCCACGTTGACGATCGTGAGGTCGAGCAGGAGCATGAACGTGCCCAGGCAGACGGCGGCCAGCGTCCACCACTTGGGGTCGGTGCCCCTCGTCGTGCTGGGAGCGGGTGGAGAACCGCTCCGGATTCCTGCGTCCGTTGCCATACAAGGAGGTTATCCAGTTGTGTACGCTTGTACACAAATGGTGACCGACTTTCTCTCCGGTGCCCACCGCGACCCCACCCGCACCCGCGAGCGCATCCTCGAGGCGGCCCGGCGTTGCTTCGCCCGCCATGGTTACAGCGGGACGACGGTGCGGGGCGTGGCCGTGGAGGCGGGAGTGGCACCCAACCTCATCACCCGGTACTTCGGCGGGAAAGCGGGTCTCTTCCGGGCGGCGACCGCGGGTGGGTTCCAGGTGCGCACCGTCCTGCCCGGTCCCTACGCCGAGCTCGGGGCCCGCATCGCGGCCAAGGTCGTCGCCCGGTGGGAGGGCGCCGCCCCGCAGGAGCCGCTGCTGATGATGGTGCGTTCGGCGGGGAGCTCGGACGAGGCCGCCACCGAGCTGGGGCAGCTCTTGGACCAACAGGCCACCCGGCCACTGGCCGCGCACGTGGCGGCCGAGCTCGGGTGCAGCCGGTCGGCGGCGGGGGACCGGGCGGCTGCCGTGGGTGCCCTCATCCTCGGCGTGGCGACGACTCGCTACGTCATGGGCACCGGCCCGCTGGCGAGGGCCGACGCCCGGTTCCTCGAGGCGTGGTTGGCCGACAGGTTGCAGCGCTTGCTCGACGATCCCGCCCCGCCGGCGCTGCGCCCCGCACGCCGCGACGGTGGGGGTCACGCCGAAAGCCGCAGCCGTCCGCCTGGCGACGGTTGCAGCGAAGTACCGGCCAGCTCGACACGATGTCCCCTTCCGCCGCAGCGTCCTCCACCTGGTTGACACCCTCCGTCGCAGGAAGGTAGAGGCATGGGCACACCGCCCTCGACGCTCTGCGCCGGCGGCCCACTGGCTCGGGCATCCCAGCCACCACCCGGTGCGCGGGCCGCGTCGGGCCGCCGGCGAACTTTGGAAGCGCACTGTCGCCAGGCGACAACAGGCTTCCAAAGATTCGCCGAGGGATCGGCGGCCGACCACGCTGCGTGGCGAGGAGGCGGTGGGGCGAGGAGGCGGTGGCCGGCCCCCGTCCACCGCCGGGGGTCGGTCTACGCCGGCCCCACGACGCCGCCGGCGGAGGGCTTGGCCGTCCGGGCCCGGGAGAGGGTGATGGTGGTGACCACCACTCCGATGCCGAGCCAGATGAGAGAGAGGTACGGTGCCCAGATCGTCGGGGCGGTGACCTTGTAGATCGAGCCGAAGATGGCCCCCGCCGTGATGAGGATCCCGACGACGGCAGCGACCTGTAGGACGGTGTTGCCCCTCGCAAGCCGGCGCAACGCTCCGACGCACATGACGAGGTAGACGACCACCATCGAGAAGGCCCCGAACGTCGAGCCCCACGCGAACAGGGCGAAGTAGTGCGGTTGGCCCGGCAGAGCGTACAGGCCCGTCCAGAACTGGTCGATGACCACGGCGATGACGGAGAAGGCGGTGAGCGCGCCGATGGCGACAACGGGTGTGCCCCGCCGGGGAGCGACCCGGGCCAGGGGGGCGGGGATGCGCCGGTCCCGGGCCATGGCGAAGATGCCGCGCGACGACGAGACGAAGATCCCCATGTTGACGGCGAGCATGTCGAACAGCACGACGAGCTCGAGGAGTCGGTCGATCCAAACGCCACCGTAGCCGCCGGCGTGGGCGGGTGCGCCGAGGGCGAACACGGGCGCGCCCGCCGCCGCCGTGATTGCCTTCATGTCGAAGTGGAAGCCGGCGATCTCGACGTAGGTGGCGAGCACGAAGTAGACGAGGGCGAAGGCGGCGGTGAACATCACCGCGATGGGGATCTCCCGCTTGGGGTTGGGTGTCTCCTCGGCGAGGTTGGCGGCCGTCTCGAAGCCGACGAACAGCAGGACCCCGTAGAGCACGCCGAGGAAGATGCCCTTCCAGCCGTCGGATGCGACGCCCGGGTTGAACGCCTTGGCGCTGTTGGCGCCGCCGAGCTTCACGATCACGTAGATGAAAAAGATCGTGAGCACGGTGAGGGAGATCAGGGCGAGGGCGAGTTGGAAGCGCGTCGACACCTGGACCCCGAGGTAGGCGATGAGGGTGAGGGCGGCGATCACGACTAGGGTCCAAGCCCACGGTGGCATCGTGGCCGCCCCGAACTCGGACTTGATGGTGCTCTGGATGTAGCCGCCGATGAGCAGCGACAGCCCGGCGCCGAGGACCATGACGCCGCCGTAGTAGAGCCAGCCGGCGGCCGACCCGGCCCGCTCGCCGAACCCCTCGGTCACGTAGTCGTAGAGCGACCCGGCGGCGTGGATCTTGCGGGCGTACTGGGCGATGACCCAGCCGAGGCCGAAGATGCCGACCGCCGCGATGATCACCGAGATCGGCGACGCCAGCCCACCGCCCTGACCGGTGGCGCTCCCGATCCCGATCACGAGGGGGATGACGAACGCCGAGGAGAACACCGGCCCCATGAACCCGACCGACTGCGCGACCACGTCGTGCAGCCTGAGCTTGACGCCGAGGGTCTCATGGGTGGGGTGGCGTTCCTCGGCGGCACCCGTGCTGTCTTCTGTCTGCATGGTCTTCCCCCCCCGATCGTTTGGGTCCCAACATTACGCGGGTCGGCCCTCACCCACAAGGGACGGGCCGCTCATCAGCTACGGGGGCTGATGCGGAAGTCGAAGGCGACCGCTCCGGGATCGACGGCGGTCAGCCCGCCGTCGACGGCGAGGACGGCTCCGGTGACGTAGCTCGCCGCCGGCGACAGGAGCCATGCCACCGCCTCGGCGACTTCGGGCGCCGTCGCCGGGCGCCGGAGCGGGACGAGCTGGGTGGCGTGGGTGTAGGCCCGTTCCCGCCCGTCACGGTCGAGGGCGGCGAGGTCGTCCATCTCCCGGTCCGCCATCTCGCTGCGCGTCCATCCCGGGCAGATCACGTTGGCCCGCAGCCCCGCGTGGGCGTGGTCGACGGCGAGGCAGCGGCCGAGCGCCACGAGCCCCGCCTTGGACACCGAGTACGCCACGCTGGCGCGCGGCGAGCGGATGGCGGCGACGGACGAGACGAGCACGACGCTGCCGTGTGCGTCCAGCAACGGGGTGAGCGCGGCGCGCACGGCGAGGTACGCGCCGGTGAGGTTGACGTCGATGACCTCGCGCCACGTGGCCGGCTCCATCGTCTCGACCGTCCCGCCGCCGGACACGCCGTGGTTGACGACGAGGCCGTCGAGGCTCCCGAAGCGGTCGACGGTGGCGTCGACAACGGCGGCGATCGACTGCGGGTCGGCGACGTCGGCTACGACGGGAACGGCGCCGCACGACCCGGCTACCTGCTCGAGGGTCTCGCGCCGGCGGCCGCAGATGACGACCTCGTGGCCGAGGGTGCGCAGCCGTCGCGCGGTGGCGGCGCCGATGCCTGACCCGCCGCCGGTCACGAGGTGGACGCTCACAGGGCCGAGACCCTCTCGATCACCTCGGTGCACCACCCCGGGAAGCGCTCCAGTTCGTCGACGAACTGGGAGGGCTTGATGCAGATGGTCGCAAACCCGCGGGCCTGCTGCGCCGGGATGGCCGACAGGGCCTCGTCGAGGTCGGCGACGGCGTCGGGCCCGGGGAAGTGGCCCCGGGTGCCGCCGACGTACTCGTACCCACCGGGGTCGCGCCCGGCGGCCTCCAGGGCCGACCGCAACCGGGCGAGGTCGTCGTCGCTGGCCGGGCCGAGCGGGTTGAAACCGGTACCCCAACGCACCAGCCGGCGCAGCATGGCGTCGTGCAGCCCCAGCCCACCGAACCACAATTCCGGGCCGCCCCGCCGCAGCGGCTTGGGCTCCAGCCACACGCCGCCGAAGCGGTAGTGCTCGCCCTGGTGGGCGAACGGGGAACCTTTCCACGCTGCTGCCCACACCTCGAGCTGCTCGTCGAGGATCGAACCACGACGCCCAAAGGGCACGCCGATTGCGTCGTACTCGTCGCGGTGCCAGCTCACGGTGGGCTGCACGACCAGTCTGCCGCCGCTCAGCGCGTCGAGCGTGGCCAACTCCTTTGCGCTCGTGAGCGGGTGGCGGAGGGGGGTGATGAGGGCGCTGGCCACGAGGCGCAGCCGGGTGGTGCGGGCGGCGACGGCCGCCAGCAGTGGGAGCGGCGCTGGCCACGGCGTCGCCGGGTCCTGGTTGCCGGGCAGGGCGTAGTCCCGGGGGTTGGACGGCCGACCGGCCTCGTCGGCGGACGGTCCGAGCACCACGTGCTCGCTGACCATCACGGCGTCGAAGCCGGCCGACTCCGCTGTGACCGCCATGTCGACGAGGTCGCCGAGCGCCGGCGCCGGAACCATCGTCCAGTTCTCGCTGAGGATGAGCACCATCCTCGGAGGGCTCACGGGATGAGGGTCTCGCCGCCGGCGAAGGTAGTCCCGACAGACCGCCAGTAGCCGCCGAGGATCTCGTGAGGCGCGAGGGCGGTCAGCTCCTCGACGGGGGAGTCGTGCAGCTCGACGTCGGCCGTGCCTGCCCATGCCTGGCCGAGCTCGACATCCCGACCCCGCATGGTGACCACGTCGGCGAGCGCGTCCTTGCCGTCGCACTCGATGCGCGGCACGAACCGGTGGTGGATCATGGGGTGCCCGTTGACGAAGCCGTTCCCCTCGGAAGGACCGGTGAGCGTGACCCTCACGTCGGCCAGCCGGCGGTCGCAGGCGGCGAGCGTGGCGGCGAAGCGACCGCCGGGCTCGAGTCGCGGCCCGGCCCGGCCGACGGTGACAGGCCGTGTCTGGTGGATCGATCCGAGCTTCTTCGGGTAGCCCTGCAGGTGGCCGCGGGCAAGGGCGAAGTCCTTGTCGACCCAGATGTAGGCGCAGCGCGACCACACCCGGTCGTCCCACCGGCAGCGCACGACGACGAAAGCCTCCTTGTACTGCAAGCGGATCGGGTCGTCGAGCTCGGCGAAGTCGTCGCCGCAGGACTGCCAGTCGGCGAAGACGAGGGCCACGGCGCCCGGGTCCTCGTCGTCGTGGACCGGCTGGAGGGGATCGGGGAGGAGGCGCCCCACGGCGTCCGGGTCGGTCCGCCACTCGACGGTGAGCAGGTCCCCGGAGTAGTGCCACGGGGGCGGAGGGAGCAGCGACGCCTTCCCGGTGGCCGTGCGGGGGAAGAGGAATCCCTTCACCTCGGTCATGCCGACCAGCCGCCTCGGGGACGGTCGAACCACACGTGGATCTGCGCCGTGCCGATGGAGTTCTCGTAATCGCTGAACGGCCGGCCGACGGCGCGGCAGTCCCGCCCCCCGATGGCCCCGACCGTCATCAGGTAGTGGCCGAAGCGACCCTCCGGCTTGTAGGCGGCGTACTCCGGCATGCCGTCGATCACGCTGGCGTGGTCACCACGTGCCCACGCGTCGAGGACGCTGCGGTCGGCGGCCGCCGCCTCCTGGGTGTAGAGGTGCACAGGGTCGGACGCCTCGTGCCTGCGGAGCTCGCGCAGCGACCAGAACGTGTGGCTCATCGCCCCGGATGCCAGCAGCACGACGCGGCGGTCGAGCTTCTCGACGGCCCGGCCGACGCAGGCACCGACGGTGAGGAAGTCAACCGGGTCGCCGGTCTGGCACACGCTCATCGATATCCACTGCTGGCCGTCCTGCAGGAAGCCGAGCAGGTTCACAGTCGCGTACCGGATCGGCAGGTACGGGTCGTCGATGGCGGTGATCCAGCACTGCTCGACGCCGTCGGCCTCGGCGGCGATGGCTCTCGCCAGCTCGGGATCGCCCGGGAAGTCGTACGGCACCGCCGACATGCCGCGGGGGAGCTCCTCACTGGTGAAGTACCCATGGCGGCGTTGGTGGGAGGAGACCACGAACTCGACGGTCGTGAACCAGTGCGTGTCGAAGACGATCACGGTGTCAGGCCGCAGCACGTCGAACACCTCTCGCCGCAGGCGCTGCAAGCCGGGTACGAGGCTGATCTCCCTGCCCTCGTTGAGCTCCCGCCGGCTCTCCTCCGGGAGCACGATGGTCGGGACGTGGGCGACGAGCCCTGCGCCGACGATCTCACCCATTGCCGTCTCCTCCTTCGGTGGAACCTTCGAGGATCTGCAACGTCTTCAGGTCGCTGCAGAAGTCCAGTGCGTAGTCACCGCCCTCGCGGCCGATCCCGCTGATCCCGACCCCGCCAAACGGTGCCGTCAGGTCCCGCACCAGGAATGTGTTGACCCACACGGTGCCGGCCCGGACGGCCCGGCCGACGCGCTGGGCCCGTTCCTCGCTCCTGGTGAAGATAATGGCCGACAGGCCGTAGTCGGTGGAGTTGGCCAGCGACACCGCTTCTGCCTCGTCGGCGAAAGTCTGCAGCGTGAGCACCGGACCGAACACCTCCCGCTGCACGATCTCGCTGTTGTTGGACCGCGGCTCGACGAGCGTCGGCTCGTACCATAGACCACCCTCCTTCCAGACCTTGCCGCCGCGCACGACGCGGTCGCCGTTGTCCCGGGCCCGTTGCACGAAGCCGGCGACGCGCCCCAGATGGTCGGGGTGGATGAGCGGCGAGACGGTCGTCGCCCGGTCACGGCTGTCGCCGAGCACGTGGCGGTCGGTCTGCTCTTGGAGGCGGGCCACGAACTCGTCACGGGCTTCCGCTTGCACGAGCAGGCGGGTGCCGGCGAGGCAGACCTGGCCGGCGTCGTCGTACATGACGGCGGCCTTTGCGGCGGCGGCGCCGAGGTCAGCGTCGTCGAACACCAGCAGGGGGCCCTTGCCACCGAGCTCGCCGGTGAACGGCACCAGGTTGGCGGCAGCCGCCCGGGCGATGGCCCGGCCGGTCTCGGGGGAACCGGTGAAGCTGATGCGGCGCACCCGCGGGTCGCCGACCAGGGCGGCGCCGACCTCCTCACCGATGCCCTGCACGACGTTGAAGACCCCCGGGGGGAGCCCAGCGGCGTCGGCCAGGTCGGCGAGCAGGGAGCAGGAGAGCGGGGACCATTCGGCCGGTTTCAGGATCACCGGGTTGCCGGCGGCGAGGGCGGGAGCACACTTCCATGTCGACAACATGAACGGCGCGTTCCAGGGGGTGATCACCACCGTCGGCCCGGCAGGCATTCGAATGACACGGTTGCGCGTCCCGTTCGACGACCAGGCCCGTTCCTCGTGCGCCTCGGCGAGATCCGCGTAGGCCCGGAAGTTGCGCGCTCCCCGGGGCAGGACCCGTAGCCGCAAGCTCTCCTCGAGCATGGCCATGTCGGCGCACTCGACCTTGGCGAGCTCGGGCACGGCCTCGTCGATGAGATCGGCCAGCCGGCGCAGCAGCTCCCCACGGCCGGCGGTTCCGAGCTCGGCCCAGCCGGCGGCGGCGTCGAGCGCAGCCGCCACCGCCAGGTCGGCGATCGTGGCGTCCCCCCGCGAGACGTCGGCCAGCTTCCAGTTCCAGTCGAGCGGAGAGCGGTCCTCGAACGTCGCCCCGGACGCCACCCGCCGGCCGCCGATGTAGTGGTCAACGGAGACGGCCACGCCCCGCACGTCGGCGCGGGGGTGCTCGGCCGTGCCGCCGGCGGTGCTGTCCGTGAGGGTGGTTTTCTCTGTGGGGGTGGTTCTGTCTGTGGGAGTCGTGCTCATCGCTCGAACCTCGGGCGCACCCTTGGGTACGGCAGCGCATCGCGGGGGGTCGGCTCCGGGCGGCGCGTCCCGCGCGGCGGCCAGTCGCCTCCCTGCGCGGTCGAGCGCACCTCGTCGGTGTCGGTGGGCTGGGCGCCGATCTCCCCGCTCACGGGCAGCGGCCCGGCGACCACGTGGTTGGTGAGCGCTCCCAGCCCCTCCACCTCGACGGTCACGACGTCGCCGGGCTCCACCGGCCGTGACATCGCCGGCGTTCCGGAGAGGATCACGTCGCCGGGCACCAGGGTGATCAGCCGGGCGATGTCGGCGACGAGGTAGTGCATGTCCCACGCCATCTCGTCGGTGCTGCCGGCCTGGCGCACCTCCCCGTTGACGAGGGTGCGGATCCGCTTCGCATGCCAGTCCCAGCCTCGGACCAGACCTGGCCCGAGGGGGCAGAGCGTGTCGGCGCCCTTGACCCTCAGCATGGACCCGGCGTCGGTGTCCCGGAAGTCGTGCAACCCGAAGTCGTTGGCGATCGTGTAGCCGGCGATGTGGTCGGCGGCGTCGTCGTAGTCGACGTTGCGGCACGGCCGTCCGATGACGATGGCCACCTCGCCCTCGTAGTTGAGCCACCGGCAGTTGGCGGGCCGGACAACGGCGCCGCCGTGGGCGTTGAGCGCGGACACCGGCTTGTGGAAGTAGGTGGGCGCCGGCGGCAGGGTGCCGCCGAGCTCCCGCACCCGGGAGATGTGGTTGAGATGGCAGCAGACGATCTTGGTCGGTTCGACCGGGGGCAGGTGGGTGGCATCGGCGGTGGGAAGCCGCCGGCCGTCGGGTGAGCACAGCTCGTCGCCGTCGACGGCCACCTCGACCACGGCACCATCGAGGAGGATCCGGCGGGTTTCGGTAGTCACGGCTCCTCCCTACCCTCCCGGCCTCTACCGGCGATCTCCTGGCCCTCTCCGAGCCGCTCCCGGGCCGCTCCCCGGGCCGCTCCCTGGCGTCCGCGGATCGTTGGGGAACGAACGATACGGCGCCGGGGGCGCCGGGGCAAGGATGGCGGCCCATTCCGTAGCCTCGCTCGGTCCTACCATCGCCCCGATGACCACCCGCCGATTGGGCAGCGCCGAGGAGGACCAGCTCACCCGCGCCGAGCGCGACATCGGGGCTCGCCTCGGTGAGCGCCCGTTCGACTTCCGGGCCATGGCGGCGACCTCGAACATCTGCCGGGCCGCCACCAGCATCCGCAACCACATGGAGCAGCGGGTGCTGGCCGGCTACGGCCTCTCCTGGTCGGCGTTCACGGTCATGTGGGTGCTCTGGATCTGGGGGGAGCAGGAGACCGGGCAGGTGGCGGCAGAGACCGGTACGACCAAGGGGACGCTCACGGGCGTGCTCAAGACGCTCGAGGGCCGGCGGCTGGTCCTGCGGTCTGCGCACCCCGACGACGGCCGCCGCGTCCTCGTCCGGCTGTCACCGCGGGGCCTGGCGGTGATCGAGGAGGTGTTCCCCCTCTTCAACGCGCAGGAGACGTTCGCGGCGTCAGCGCTCGAGCCGGGCGAGCAGGAGCAGCTCGCCCACCTGCTGCGCAAGCTCAACGCCCGCCTCGACGCCCCCAACGGTGACGGCGTTGACACCGGGTTGGGCGCGCCATACGTTCGGGGCCGAACGACCATGGGCCCGCGTGCCGTCTGACGATGGGCGCCGTCTGACGGGAGGGTTGATGAGCGAGAGCTACGAGCGGATCCGGGTGGTGTGGCCGGACCACCTCGGTCTGGCGCGTGGGAAGTACGTGCCCACGTCGCGCCTGGACCATGTCGCCCGCCACTGCACGGGTACCTGGGCTCTCGGGTTCGACAGGCAGATGACGCCGGGGACGCCGGGCTCGTTCTTCTTCGAAGGCCTCCCCGACATGGAGGCCCGCTTCTCCCCCGACGCCATCCGGCCCGGCTGGGAGCTCCGCACCGGTGTCGTCGTAGCCGACCTCGAGCGTCACGGCGAGCCGGTCGCCGTCGCACCCCGCAGCGCGCTGCGCCTGGCGGTGGCCGACTGGGCCGAGCTCGGGTACGTCCCCGAGGTCGGTGTCGAGCTCGAGGCCTACCTGATGGAGCCCGACCCGGCTTCACCCGGCGGGTGGCGACCGATCTCGACACCAGGCGCCTTCGTCTACGGCACCGGGCCGGCCGTCGACCCCCACGGGCTCGTCGACGAGCTGTGGGAGGCGGCCGAGCGCATCGGCATCGAGATCGAGGCCGTCAACAGCGAGTACGAGGAGTCGCAGTTCGAGTTCACCCTCGGTCACGCCGACGCCTTGGAGGCCGCCGACCGGACGTTCCTGTTCAAGCAGATGGCGCGCGAACTGGCCGCCCGGCGGGGCTATCTCTGGACGTTCATCGGCAAGCCGATCACCGGGCGGGGTGGCAGCGGGCTGCACGTGAACCTGAGCTTCACCGGCCCGGACCGGCGCAACGCCGTCAACGACTCGGACGACCCGGACGGCATCTCCCCCCTCGCCCGCCAGGCCACCGCCGGCCTGCTGGCCCACCATCGGGGCCTCACCGGGCTGTGCGCTCCCACCGTCAACGCCTACCGACGGTTGCGGCCCGGTCAGCTCGCCGGCTATTGGGCCAACTGGGGCTTCGACCACCGGGGCGTCACCGTGCGCATCCCGCCCGAACGTGGCACCGCCGCCCGCCTCGAGCACCGCCTGTCGGACGGGGCCGCGCCCGTCCACACTGCCGTCGCAGCGGTCCTGCAGGCCGCCCGGCTCGGCGTCGTCGACAAGCTCGAGCTCGGGCCGCCCGAGTCGGGGGACGGCTTCGAGAACGTCGACGCCACGGTCGCCTCGCCGGCGTCACTTGGCGAGGCACTGGAAGCCCTCGAAGCGGACGGGGCCCTCTGCGACGCCGTCGGCAAGGAGCTCGTGCAGCAGCACCTCGCCGTGAAGCGCAGCGAGTGGGACCGCTACTGCGCGAGCACGACCGACTGGGAGCTGCGCGAGTACTTGCCGTTCCTCTGAGCGGGGCGCCGGCTGGGCGCCGGCGGAGGTCGGTGCGTTCAGGTCGCTATTTCGCCTTGAATCCCCCGAGGTCCATCGAATGCCCCGACCTCCTGCGGCGCCGGCCCCGGCTACCGCTCGAGCGCGGCCTCCACCAACCACGCCGGCCCGGCATCCCCGGCCACCGCCTCGGGGTGCCACTGGACGGCGAGCACCGGGTGACCGGGCAGTTCGAGCGCTTCCACCGTGCCGTCAGGACTGCGGCCGGTCACCAACAGATCAGCGCCCAGCCGAGCGACCGCCTGGTGGTGCAGGCTGTTCACCTGGACCGAAGGGCCGTAGACGTGGGCGGCGAGGGAGCCGGGGGACAAGCACACCTCGTGGGCGAGGGTGTGGCGGTCGCAGCCGAAGCGGGGGTGGTCGTCGCCGGCGCCGGCGGGCAGGTCGGGCTCGATGGTGCCGCCAAGGGCGACGTTGAGCAGCTGGAGCCCGCGGCAGATGGCGAGCACCGGGAGCTCGGCGTCGAGCGCCCGCCGCAGGAGCGCCAGCTCCCAAGCGTCACGGGCTGGCTCGGTGGCGACGCCCGAACCCGGTCGGCCGCCCCAGGCAGTGGGGTCGATGTCAGCGCCGCCGGTGAGCACGAGCCCGTCGAGGCGCCCCACGGCCTCGCGGGGATCCGACTCGCGCGCCAGGTGGACGGGCACGGCCCCGGCCGCCGCCACCGCCGCCGGGTAGTCGGCGATGCCCACGTCCACCTCGGCATCGGCGTAGGCGGGCGGCAACCTCCCGCCCAGGCTTGCCGCCGGCCAGCGCCGGGTGCTCAGTCCTATGAGCGGTGCTCCCTTCACGAGTGGTCGCGCCTCATGGGTCCCGACCGGTCACTTCCAGGCGATCTCGAGCGGCAGGTGCTTGATGCCGGCGAGGAAGTTGGAGCGCAGCCGTTCCGTCCGACCGGCGAACGCTACGGAGTCGATCCGGGGCAGCAGCTCCTCGAACAGCACGCGCAGCTCCATGCGGGCGAGGTGGGCTCCCAGGCACAGGTGCGGCGTCTTCAGGCCGAAGGTGACATGGTCGTTGGGCCGCCGCCCGGCGTCGAAGTGGTAGGGGTCCGGGAACTGCTCGGGGTCGTAGTTGGCCGCCACGAACCAGAGCACAACCTTGTCCCCGGCGCGGATCTGCTTGCCGCCGAGCTCGGTGTCCTGCGTCGCCGTCCGGCGGAAGTGCATCGTCACCGACGTCCACCGGAGCATCTCGTCGACGGCGACCTCCAGCCTGCCCGGCTCCTCGGCCAGCGCGGAGAGCAGAGCCGGTCGCTCGACGAGAGCCTTCATCGACGCCGCCATCGAGTAGCGGGTCGTGTCGTTGCCGGCGGCGACGAGCAGGCAGAAGAAGTTGCCGAGCTCCGGCTCGCTCAGGTGCTCGCCGCCCGGCATCGGCGCGAGCAGCGCGCTGAGCACGTCCTCACTGGGGTGCCGGCGGCGGGCATCGAAGGCCTCTCGCCCGTAGCCCATCAGCTCGACGGCGACTGGGCTGCGGAACGGGAGCAGCCGGTAGGCGCTCGTGTCGACCTGGTCGACGACGTAGTCGGTGAAATCGGGGTCCGAGTTGGCGATGAGCGCGTCACCCCTCGTGACCAGCCAGTCGTAGTCGTCGGGGGGCAGACCGAGCAGGCGGCCGAGCATCCGCATCGGGAGCCGGCGGGCGACAAGGTCGGTGAAGTCGACCAGCGGCGTGCCGTGCACCTCGTCCACGACCTGCCGGGCGAGGGCCCGGATGGCGTCCTCGTAGGCGAGAACCGCCCTGCGGGTGAAGACCCGCGACACCAGGCGCCGGTACCGGGTGTGCTCAGGAGGGTCCACCTCCATGAGCGTCCGGCGGGCCTCGGTCTCCTCCTCGTCCATGTCCTCGAGGCGGATGCCCCTGGCGCTGGAGAAGATCTCCGGCTGGCGCTCGGCGGCGATCACGTCCCGGTAACGTGTCAGCGCCCAGAAGCCGCGGCCGCCGTCGTCCTCGTCCCACCAGCTCACCGGGTCCTCGCTCCGGAGCCGGTCGAAGGTCGCGTACGGCACCCCGGTCACGAACGTGTCGTGCTTGGTGATGTCGGCGTGGTCGTCACCCAGTTCGACCTCTGTCACGGACATGGCGTCACTCCCTGTTCCCGACGGCAGGGGGGAGTGTAATCGTTTGGGGCCAAATGAGGAACCCGCCTTACCGGCTCGCGAGCCCCGACCCAGGACGCCGGCGGGGTCCGTCGCCGGGAAGAACATAGCCCTCATCTTCGAGAAGACGTCCACGCGGACGCGCTAACGTCGTCTACTGCTACGTGGGCGACGGTCGCAACAACATCGCTCGGTCGTTGCTCGTCACCGGCGCCATCCTCGGGATGAACGTGCGGATAGCGGCACCCGAGCCACTGTGGCCCGACGCGGACCTGCAGGCGACCGCCCAGGAGCTAGGCGAGCAGCTCTACCAGCGGACCGGTTTGGACGCCCTCGAGGTGACAGACGAGGTCTTCGAGGCGCCGGCGTCCATGGTGTTCGACCAGGCCGAGAACTGCCTGCACACGGTCAAGGCGGTGATGGTCGCCACGCTGGGAGCGTGAGGCGCCGGCCGATGAGGCCCGGTCTTCACGAACCCCTAACGGCGGCGTCGCCGTCCGCTCATGTCGGCACCTCATCATCTGCTCGACCGATCCCCCCGACCACAAGGAGCAGACGGTCATGACGCTGCTGGGCACCACCACCCGCAAGCTGGCTGCCGGCGCCATCGCCGGGGTCACCGTCCTCGGCGGCGGCGGCGCAGCCCTCGCTGCCACCTCCGCCACCCACCCGACCGTGACGCCGGCCGTGCCGGGTGTGCACACCCGGCACCGTCACCGCGCTGGCCGGGGCTTGTTCGGAGGCGCCGACCACATCACCGCTGAGGTGGCGCGCAACGGCTCGTGGGTCACCCTCGAATGGGATCGCGGCACGGTGACGGCCTTCAGCAGCGGCTCGCTGACGGTGCTGCGCCCGGACAAGCAGTCGGTGACGTTCACCATCACGTCCACAACCAGTTTCCGCGGGCGTAGCAAGGCCAACCTCGACGGGGACCGGGCCCGGGTGGTCTCCACCACCTCCGGCGATGCCCTGCTGGTGACCCTGGCCCCGCCGAAGGCGACCCCGTCCGCCTCGAGCGCCTCGCCCCACAGCGCCGCCTGACGGTCCGGGCCGCGTGCCCCGACCGGCCGGCGAGCGGGCGTAGCGTTGGGCATGGGCTCGCGCGGCCGGCTGGTCGTGGTCGAGGACGACCCGGGCATCGCCGGCGTCGTAGATCTCTACCTGCGACGGGACGGCTTCGAGGTGGTCGTCGCCGGCGACGGGGAGAGGGGCCTGGCGGCGGCGCGGGTGGCGGCCACAGTGCTCGCCGTCGTGGACATCGGCCTGCCCGGCGGGATGGACGGCCTGGAGGTGTGCCGCCGCCTCCAGGCCGACCCCCCGGTGCCGGTCGTCCTTCTCACCGCCCGCGACGACGAGCTCGACCGGGTGTTGGGCCTCGAGCTCGGCGCCGACGACTACATCACCAAGCCCTTCTCCCCACGCGAGCTGGTGGCCCGCGTCCACGCCGTCCTGCGGAGGGCGGCGCGCCCGGCCACGTCAGCGGCCGTGCTGGTCGCCGGCGGCGTCGAGGTGGACACCGGGCGCCGCGAGGCTCGCGTCGCTGGGTCGCCGGTTGCGCTGACGGCCCGGGAGTGGGAGCTGCTCGCCTTCCTCGCCCGCAACGCGGGCCTTGCGCTCAGCAGGGACCAGATACTCGAGGGGGCGTGGGGTCCGGGATGGTACGGGGACGAACGGACCGTTGACGTCCACGTCCGGCAGCTGCGCGCCAAGCTGGGCGACGCCCTGCCGCTCACGACCGTGCGCGGTCTCGGCTACCGGCTGGGCTGATGGCGCCGCGCTCCTTGCGGGCCCGCATCACCATGGCGATGGTCGCCGTGACCGTCGGGGTCCTCGTCGTGACCGGCGTGGTGACGCTGGTGTTCACGGCGCGCACGGCCCGCTACGACACGCGCAGGCAGTTGGAGCGTGTGGCCGTCGCGCTCGCCGTGAACCTCTCCCAACGCGACGGGCTGCGCGTCGCGGCGGTCGCCCGGTCGCTGAGGGCTCTCGCTGGACCGCTGGCCCTCGAGGGCGCCAAGGTGAACGGCCTGTCCCCGCTCGGCAGGCTCTACCCGCTGGGCGATCGGACCGCTGCTGCTCAGCTCCCGAGCGGGTTGACGGTCGCCCAGCTGGACCTACCGGCCCTCGAGGCCGGCGACGTGGTCTCCGGCGCCCGGCGGGCGACGGTGTTCGCGGCGGCGCCTTTCTCCCTGCAGTTGCTGCACCTCGGGCACCCCGTCACCCTGCACGGCGTCGTGGTCATCACCCGCACCGAGCCGAGCGGGGCGCTGCAAACCCTTCCGTGGCTGCTCGCCTCGACCCTCGGGGCGATCGCCGTGGCCGTCGTCGTCGCCGACGCCATGAGCCGCCGGATCGTCCGCCCGGTGCGGGCCGCCGAGGACGCCACCGCCCGGATCGCCGGCGGCGACCTTTCTGCTCGGGTCGAGCTGTCAGCCGGCGCCGACGGGGAGCTGGTCGAGCTGGCCGCGGCCATCAACTCCATGGGCGACGAGCTCGCCCGCTCCCGCCAGGCGCAGCGCCAGTACTTCCTGTCGGTGTCGCACGACCTGCGTACCCCCCTGAGTGCCATCAGGGGGTATGCCGAGGCGCTGGAGGACGGCGCCGTCGACCCGGTCCAAGCCGGCGGGGTCATCACCTCGGAGTCCCGCCGGCTGGAGCGGCTGGTCCAAGACGTCGTCGAGCTGGGTCGCCTGGAGCTGCGCCAGTTCTCCCTGCGGCCGCAGCCTGTCGAGTTGGGTGGGATCATCGACGGGGCCGTGGCCGCCTTCGGCCCGGCGGCCGCCGAGCTGGGCCTCGCCCTCCAGGTGGTCAGCGGTCCACGCCAGTGGGTGACCGCCGACCCGGACCGCCTCGGCCAGGTGGTCGCCAACCTCGCCGAGAACGCCCTCAACCACGCGGCGACGAGCGTGAGCGTCGGCTCCGCCGGCGCGGCGCTGTGGGTCGAGGACGACGGACCGGGGATCGGGCCGGAGGGGCGGGGGCGCCTGTTCGAGCCGTTCACCACCGCCGACGGCTACCGCCGCCGCATCGGCACCGGCCTCGGCCTGGCCATCGTTGCCGAGCTCGTCGCTGCCATGGGTGGCAGCATCGACGTTGCCTCGCCCCTTCACGCGGATGGAGGCACCCGGATGACGGTTGCGCTGCCCCCCGCCGGCTCCGGCCTCGCGGCCAGGCAGTAGCGTCGCCCCGATGGCCAACCGGTGGTTCGAGACGGTGGCGGTCGCTGAGCGGCGGGCCCGGCGGCGACTCCCGAGATCGGTCTACGGGGCGTTGGTGGCCGGCTCCGAGCGGGGCGTCACCATGGAGGACAACCTCGCCGCCTTCGCCCAGCTCGGCTTCGCCCCGCACGTCGCCGGCTGCGCACCCGCCCGCGACCTGGCGACATCGGTGATGGGCCAGGAGATCTCTCTGCCGGTGGTGATCTCTCCCACCGGCGTGCAAGCGGTCCATCCCGACGGTGAGGTCGCCATCGCCCGGGCGGCAGCGGCGAGGGGCACGGCGATGGGGCTGTCATGCTTCGCCAGCAAGCCGGTGGAGGAGGTCGTCGCAGCCAACAAGCGGACCTTCTTCCAGACCTACTGGCTCGGCTCGCGCGCCCAGATGGTGGCGCGCCTCGAGCGGGCAAGGACCGCCGGCGCCGCCGGGGTCATCGCCACCCTCGACTGGTCGTTCTCCCACGGGCGCGACTGGGGCAGTCCACGCATCCCCCAGAAGCTGGACCTGGGCACCCTCCTGTCGCTCGCCCCGGATGGCCTCACCCATCCGCGGTGGCTCGCCGATTGGGCGCGGGGCGGTGGCCTGCCCCGCCTGGAGGTGCCGAACATGGCCGCCGGCGACGGTCCCGCACCGACGTTCTTCGGCGCCTACGGCGAGTGGATGCAGACCCCGCCGCCGTCGTGGGAGGACGTCGCCTGGCTGCGCTCGCAGTGGGACGGGCCGTTCATGCTGAAGGGGATCACCAGGGTCGACGACGCCCGCCGGGCCGTGGACCTCGGTGCAACGGCCATCTCCGTGTCCAACCATGGTGGCAACAACCTGGACGGCACGCCGGCCACGATCCGCTGCCTCCACCCGATCGTGGAGGCGGTGGGAGGGGAGGTGGAGGTGCTGCTCGACGGCGGGGTGCGGCGGGGGAGCGACGTGGTGAAGGCGCTGGCGCTCGGCGCCAGAGCGGTGATGGTCGGGCGTGCTTGCCTCTGGGGTCTGGCCGTCAACGGCCAGGCAGGAGTCGAGAACGTCCTGGACATCCTCCGCAACGGCATCGACTCGACGCTGCGGGCCCTCGGGCACGCCTCCGTGCACGACCTGTCGGCGGCGGACGTCATCGTCCCGCCGGGCTTCGAGCGCAGGCTCGGCACCGGAGGGGAGGGAATTGCATGACCACACGCACGCGCATGCCCCACCTGCTCGTCGGGCAGTCCTTCACCCACACCGCCCGGGTGTGGGCAGGGGCAGGATGGGGGCATGGTCGCCACGGTGCTCCAGCTGAGCGACACCCACTTGCGCGCCGATCCCTCCGACGCGAGCCACCAACGCCACCCCGACGCCCGGCTGCGCTCCGCCGTCGAGGCCGTCGCCGCCAGCGCTGCCGCCGTCGACCTCGTGCTGCTCACCGGTGACCTGACAGACGACGCCAGCGAGGAGGCGTGCCGGCGGGTCGCCCTGTTGGTGGCGCCCCTCGGCGCCCCGGTCCTCGCCGTCCCCGGAAACCACGATGCCGGGCCGGAGGTGGCGGCGGTCTTCGGACCGCCCGGGCCGGTCGAGGTCGGCGAATGGCGCGTGGCCGCCGCCGCGTCCAACCTCGCCGGCAGGATCGACGGGGGCATCGACGCGGCTGGGCTGCTTGCCGCCATCGACGCCCTGGACGACCGCCCGACGGTGTTGGCCGTCCACCACCCCCCGGCGGGGCCGAGCAGCCACCCGTGGTTCCAGCTCGCCGGCGCCGGCGAGCTGCTGGCCGGCCTGGAGGCCCGCCCGCACGTGCGGATCGTCGCGAGTGGCCACCTGCACCAGCCGTTCGAGGTGCGCCGCGGCCGGTTGGCGATCCTCGGCGGCCCCTCGACCCTCTACGGGATCCGCCACTCCGGTGACGGCTGGGCGTTGGACGACACGATCCTGACCGGCGGCCGGCTCCTGATCCTCGAGCCGGACGGCGCGTGGCGGAGCGAGCTGGTCGCGACATGAGCGGCAACGACCCTCTGGCCACCTACAGATCGAAGCGGGCCTTCGACCGTACCCCCCAACCAGCGGGCCGTTCCCCCGACCCTCTCCCGACCCAGCGTGCCCAGCGCTTCGTCGTCCAAAAGCACGACGCCCGGCGCCTGCACTACGACTTCCGCCTCGAGTCCGACGGCGTCCTCGTCTCGTGGGCCGTGCCGAAGGGACCGGCGTACGACCCGAAGGTCAAGCGGCTCGCCGTCCACGTCGAGGATCACCCGCTTGACTACGAGGACTTCGAAGGGGTGATCCCCGACGCAGGGTACGGGGCGGGCACGGTGGTCGTATGGGACCGCGGCACCTACCGCAACCTGACCAACCGCGGAGGCCGGCCGGTGGCGATCTCTGATGCGGTGGCCAACGGGCACGTGTCGGTCTGGCTGGACGGCGAGAAGCTGCGGGGCGGCTGGGCGTTGACGCGCACCTCCCGCGGGCCGGGCGGCAAGGAGCAGTGGATCATGGTCAAGCGGGCGGACGAGCACGCCGACCCCGGGCGCGACGTCGAGGCGGAGCAGCCCGACTCGGTCCTCACGGGGCGCAGCAACAACGAGGTCGGCGAGGATCGCGGCTCGCGTACCTGGACCCGGGAGAGGGCTACGTGGGTCCCGCCCATGCTCGCCGAGGCGGTCACCCTCCACCACCACGGTGACCCGGCCGGCTGGCAGTACGAGCGCAAGCTGGACGGCCTGCGCTGCGCCGCGGTCCGCAACGGCGGCGACGTCGAGCTGTGGTCCCGCAACCACATCTCCTACAGCGCCCGATTCCCCCAGCTCGCCGCTGCCGTCGCCAGCCTCCCTGCCGACACCTTCACCATCGACGGCGAGATAGTCGCCTACGACGGCGCCCGCACCAGCTTCGGCCTGCTCCAGAGCCCCGGCGCCCGAGCAACGGTCGTGCTGTGCGCGTTCGACCTGCTCGAGCTCCTCGGGCGGAGCACGACTTCCCTGCCGCTCACGGACCGCCAGGCCCTGTTGCGCCAGCTCCTGGCGGGCGCCGGCCCTGCCATCCAGGTCGTCGAGGCCATCGAGGGCCGTCCCGCCGAGCTGCTCGAGCGTGCCTGCGCCGCTGGTTGGGAGGGGATCATCGCCAAGCGGGTCGGCGCCGCCTACCGCCCGGGGCGCTCGCCGGACTGGCGCAAGCTCAAGTGCAGCGCGAGCCAGGAGCTGGTCATCGGCGGCTGGACGGAACCCGGCGGCGCACGCTTCGGCTTCGGCGCGCTGCTCGTTGGCTACTACGACGGCGGCCGCCTCCGCTACGCCGGCAAGGTCGGCACCGGCTTCGACGAGGCCACCCTTCGCTCCTTGCACGCCGAGCTGATCGCTCGTGAGCAGCCGGATTCGCCGTTCGCTGATGTCGTCGCGGAGAAAGACGCCCATTGGTCGCGGCCCGAGCTCGTTGCAGCGGTGAAGTTCTCCGAATGGACACGGGATGGCCGTCTGCGGCACCCGTCTTTCCAAGGGCTGCGGCCTGACAAGGCGGCCGGCGACGTCCGCAGGGAGCTCCCCGCCTGATGAGCCAGGGCCGCGTCGGGCAGAGTGGAGCATGCCCGTCCAGCGGCTCAACCATGCCGTCCTCTACGTCCGCGATGTCGAGCGCAGCGGCGCCTTCTACCGGGACGTCCTCGGCTTCGAGACGCGCCACGAGATCCCCGGCAGGGCGCTGTTCCTCGTCGCTCCCGGGAGCCGCAACGACCACGACCTCGGCCTGTTCGCTGTTGGCGACCAGGCCTCGCCGTCCGAGGCCGGCACCCGGAGCGTCGGCCTCTACCACCTTGCGTGGGAGGTCGAGACCCTGGCGGAGCTGGGCCGCCTCCGCGCCGTCTTGGCGGCAGCCGGCGCGCTCGTCGGTGCCTCCGACCACGGGACATCCAAGTCGCTGTACGCCCGCGATCCCGACGGGATCGAGCTCGAGGTGGGGTGGATGGTGCCGCGGGAGCTGTGGGGCGACGTCGAGTTGCAGACCGTTCCGCTCGATCTGGACGCCGCTGTCGCAGAGTACGGGGCCGATACCCCGAGCAATTCCCTGCCCCGATGACTTGTGCCTTTTGAGGGGTATCGTCGCTCGGGCGCGCCTACACTGCCCCATCGAAGCGCCGGCGACCGACGGGGAACACCGGTGGCGCCCCGAGGGGCGCCACCGGTGGAGCGGATCGAGCGGCGGATCTCAATCCACTCTGCCCGGAGTAGGTGGCGGGTTCCCACTCCAGGTCGCGACACGATAACCGCAACTTGGCCGCCGCGCGCTTCCAGTCAAGCATGTTCGTGGCGTTCCATGTCGCGTGATTGCCGTCAGTGCCAGGCGGTCATGACTGTCACCCGTGACAGGCGCTTCGCCCGCCCGCCGCCGATCACGCCTGCTCCTCTTGGGCGCCCGGCCGGGCATCCCCGCTCAGCTCGGACCCCCCGGTGAAGTTCTGGTAGTAGCGACTGGCCGTCGGCCCGCGCTGGCCCTGGTACTTGGAACCGATGCGTCCCGACCCGTACGGATCGTCCGCCGCCGTGGTCATCCGAAGGAAGCTGATCTGGCCGATCTTCATCCCCGGGTAGAGCTTGATGGGCAGGGTCGCGACGTTGGACAGCTCGAGGGTCAGGTAGCCGTCCCAGCCTGCGTCGACGAAGCCAGCCGTCGAGTGGATCAGCAGCCCCAGCCGCCCGAGGCTCGACTTGCCTTCCAGCCGGGCGACCAGGTCGGTCGGGAGCCGCACCCGCTCGGCCGTGGAGCCGAGCACGAACTCGCCGGGGTGGAGCACGAACGCGCCCTCGGGGGCGATCTCCACCAGCTCGGTGAGGTGATCCTGTGGTTTCCGCACGTCGATCACCGACTCCTGATGGTTGCGGAACACCCTGAAGAAGCGGTCGAGCCTCAGGTCCACCGACGACGGCTGGATGTCGGCCGGGTCGAGTGGCTCGATCTCGACCCTCCCCGCCGCCAGCTCCTCGCGGATCGTCCGGTCCGACAGGATCACGGCCGCCGAACCTAGTCGGGTGGTACCCCCGCCGGCTGGGCTGTCAACCGGTAGCGTCAGCCCTCTGCTCCGGTGCTGCCGCGGCGTACCCGACGAGCCGAGCCGCGTGCCCGTCGTGTCGAGGGTGGGCAGCGGCCACTGCCTGGTGGCCCCGGGATGGCGGGCGCCACCGTGCGCGAGCCGGAATGGGCGCGGGTGTGCTTACCCCCGGCCCCTACTGCGGGCCGTTGGTGGCCGGCAGGTGGTGGCGGAGGTTGCGCCCGGGGGGACCAGCCGACGAGGCATTGCTGAGCTCGGCTAGTCTCGTTCGCCAGTCTTGCGAGCGTAGTTCAGAGGCAGAACATCAGCTTCCCAAGCTGAGAACGCGGGTTCGATTCCCGTCGCTCGCTCTCATCGAAGTCCTGGTCAGGCGCCCTTTTCGGAGGGCGTCGCTTCGCGCCTGGGGGTCGGGCGTGCGCGATTCGTGCGCGATCGGCTGGCGGGGTGTTTCAGCGGAGGCGGCGCAGGCCGCTCTGGCGGACGACCCAGATGCCGCTGGCGTTGTCCTGGCAGGCCCGGGTGGCGGCCGGCAGGTGCTGGATGAGCAGCGCCGCCGTCGAGGCGCCGGTCAGGTCCTTGCGGGCGAGGCAGAAGGCTCGGACGCGGTGGTCGACCACGGCGGCGAGCTCGGCGGGGTTGTGGGCGACGCGCTCGTCTTTCATCAGCACCGCTTCGCCGCGCCGGCCGGCGTCGGCCAACCAGGTCACGTCGGAGACCTGCTCGTCGTCGGGCATGCCCTAGCGCTCGGCGAGTGTGGTGATGCGTAGCCGTTGGGCTCGGAGGAGGCGGGGGACGGTGAGGCGTCCGAGGCTGCGGTCGATGAAGAGGTCAGGCAGCCCGTCGGGATGCGACACGGAGGGCGTCTTTGAGCTGGGAGCGGGGGACGCCGTACTCGGCGGCGACGGTCTCGAGGTCCTCGCCCGCCCAGAACAGGCCGAGGACATCGGCGACGCGGCTGCCGCCGTGGGCGAAGATCGGCTGCCCGAAGCCGCGCTCGGGGTCGGCGATGACCTCGGCGGTGCCGTAGCCGGGAAGCCGGACGAGGCGGGCGTAACCGTCCGGTCCGTAGTCGATCCGTCGCAGGTACTGCTCGACGACCTCGCTGAAGACCCCTTGTTCGGAGCGCACGACGATCAGCTGCCGGACCGGCCGGGGGTCGAGGTCCCGGCGGTGCTCGGAGAGGTCGTAGAGGATTTCGGCGCCGTCGGTGTACAGCTTTCGGCAGGCGAGGGCGTGCTCGACGCCGAGGCCCTTGGCGAGCTGCTCGAGGGCGGGGCGGATGCGCTGGAGCGGCACGCCCGCAGCTCGCACGGCGGCGAGCACCATGCCCTCGGCGAGTCCGACGAAGGGGATGGTCGGCCCTCGTGGGGTGGCGGGCTCGAGCGAGGAGATGACCGGCTGGCCGACCTCCGGGCGGCCCCCCGACTGGCGCTGGTAGCCCTTGACCCACGTCGACAAGGTCGACGGGCTCAACTCGAGGAGGCGGGCCGCCTCGGTGACGGTGTAGAGAGGCGTGGCGAAGCGCAGATCCTCGCTCGTCGCGGCTGGCATGCTCACCTCCTCCCCTCGCTCCTCGCCGGCAGCGTAGGTCCCCCGCCGGGGGCCGGGGACGTCTTGTGGGGTCCGGGCCGACCCGGCGGGTCGCAGCGGCGGCTGAGGGCCGGTCGATGCGCACGGCCGGCGCCTGCTCGTCGGGATTGGCGGCGCCGAGGAAGCTGATCCACCCCTCGGCGCTCACTTCACCGGTCACGGCGCCGACAAGCGTGCCTTCAGCCCTCGCCACTTGCCAGAGGGCCGGATCGTGGGTCGGCCTGCTCATCTCTTCTCGGGCCCACTCCTCGAAGCGGCCACGCCGGTAGCTGCGGTCGTCCGCAAGCGCCTCGTCGAGGACGGCCACCAAGTCCGGGAGATCGCTCCGGGGGTCGAAGGCATTCACCGAGACGCCAGGCGGGTCAACGCGGGGCTCCAACGGCACCGGGAGTACTGCTTCCATGTGCCAGTGGTGACGGAGGAGTCGCAGTCCACGCGCGGCCAGCATCTCGGCCGCGGCGCTGTCTGCGGCGTTGATCGAGTGGCGGAATCGGCCCTGGCTGGAACCGGCGAGCATCTCCGTCGCTCGTGCCTCGATCCGGTCGAGAAGGGCGGTTCCGATTCCCCGGCCCCCGCACGCTGGATAAACGACGCCCCAGGACTCGACGACCTCTGGCTCCGTTCGCCGCGCCTGCCCATACCCAAGGACGGACCCCTTGTCGTCGAGAGCGACCCACGCGTCAGTAGCGAGGTTGAACCCGACCTCGCCCCACTCGCTGCGCAGGAACTCCGCTCCGAGAATGACCTAACCAGCGTCCTCGAGTTCGTCCGCCAGCAGTATCTCTGCAACCCGCTCGAAGTCGCTCTCCCGAGGGGCGCGAAGCTCATGCTTGGACGCACCAGTCACGACCGAAGGGCAACCCCCGCCGCCAACGGGGCGGCCGTCGGCCACCGCGGCGACAGACGCCACGCTGACCGCTTCGACCTCGACGCTTTGGCCGATCCGCTCCAAGCCGACCCCCGCCCGGCCGGCCCTGGAGGCCTGAGGGGTGTTGCGCCTGGCGAAGCTGACCGACGCCGAGTATGTCCTTGCTCAGGTGGCCGGCGGCTTGGAGGACTACTACCTGGGTTCGGGGGAGGCGCCCGGGGTCTGGTCGGGCCGGCTCGCCCAGGAGTTGGGCCTGGTGGGGGTGGTGGATGCCGGCGGGTTGCGGGCTCTGATCGATCGGCGCCACCCCGACAGCGGCGAGGCCCTGGGCGGCGGCAAGCAGCCGAGGGTGCGGGCCATCGACGCCACCTTCTCGGCGCCGAAGGGCGTGTCTCTGCTGTGGGCGTTCGCCGACCCGGGAGGTGGCGTCGGTGGTCTCGGTGGCGCACGTGGAGGCGGTGGACGCCGCCCTCGCCTTCGTCGAGGTCAAGGCGGCGGTGACCCGCCGCCAGCAGGCCGGGTGCGGACCCGGGCGGGGACGTCGGGGTGGGCGGCGGCGACGTTCGTGCATCGCACCTCGCGGGCCGGGGACCCGCAGTTGCACACGCATGCGGTGATCCCGAACGTGGTCCGCCGCGACGACGGCACCTGGGTGTCGCTCGATGCGACCGGGTTGCACCGGTGGGCGAAGGCGGCCGGGTCGGTCTACCAAGAGCAGCTCCGCCGCCTCCTCACCGAACGCCTCGGGGTCAGCTGGGGGCCCGGATCGCAACGGCTGCCGCGAGATGACCGGCATCAGCGAAGCGCAGCTGCGGGCCTTCTCGAAGCGGACGGTCCAGATCGAGGCGCACCTCGCGAACGTCGGCGCCTGCCCGGCCGGGCGGCGGGAGCGGATGTGGGCGGACGAGGCGGCCAGCGTGGCGACCCGGCCGGCCAAGGACCGCACCCTCACTCCCGAACGCCTCCGGGGCCGCTGGGACAGCGAAGCCGCGGCGGTCGGATTGCCCGCCGGGGCGGCGCTGCTCGCTGCCGCCCGAGCCGACAGCGGACCGGCTCGGCAGATCGACCGGGGGGCGGTGGGGGAGCTGTTCGCCCGGTTCGTCGACCCCGAGACCGGCCTCTGCGCCCAGGACTCTCGTTTCCGGGAAGCCCAGGTGGTCGAGGCGGTGGCGGCCTGGGGCGCCGGCCGTCTCGACCTGGCTGACATCGAGACGCTGGCCGGCTGGTTCCTCGACTCGAACCTGGTCGTGCGTCTGCATCGCCCGGACAGCACCGGCCGCGCCGAGACCCAGTGGTCGACGGTCGCTCACCGACGGGTGGAGGACCGGGTCCTCGACCACCTCGACGCTGGAACACCACCCCCACCCCGGCCGCCGACGCGGAGGATCACGGCGGCCGCATCGTCCACCCCGTGTCGAGCACCTCCGAGCAGATCGCCGCCGCCCTCGCCCGAGCCCAACCGAAGACCTTCGCCGCCACCGACGACCCCCACCGCTACGAGCAGACGGTGGGGGCCGAGCAGGCCGCCCACCGGGCCCGCCTGGCCCGCCGACCCACCGACGTCACCCGCGAGGTGCTCCACGCCGAGACGGTGGTTGCTGCCCGCCAAGCCGACCTCGACAGCGCCCGAGACCGCCTCGCCCACTGGCAAGACCAGCAACACGCCACCGCCGGCCTACGGGCATTCACCCCCAGCCGCCGCCAAGCCCAACGGACCGCCCAGCAGCGAGTCGAGCACGCCACTGTGGCCGTCGCCCGCGCCGAGCACGACCTCGCCGCCGCCCAACGTCAGCACGACCAGCTGACCGGCCGCCAAGCCGCCGTAGTGGCCTTCGACGCCGCCAACGCCTGGCGCCACCAACGCATCGACACCCTCGAACAGCGCCTCGCCGACCACTGGGCCGACGCCGTGGTCGCCGCCGCCCGAGACGGCCACCCCATCGCCTACGGCCCCACCCGGCTTCGAGCCGCCCGACGAACCCTCCTCCAGCACGTCGACACCCTCAATACGACCCCATCGGCCGGCGGGACGCAGGCACCGGTCGCCGGGATCGGCGACCCGCTCCGATCGCTCAGCGACCTGGACCAGGCCATCACCGAAGCCGCCCACCGGCCCACGCCCGCCCTGGCCGAACGGCTCGGACCCGCCCCGAGCGCGGCGCCCCGCCCGAGCCGCGTGCAGCCCGCCTACCGGTCTCCGGCCCGGGAACCCCCGGCGCCGATGCCCCCTGTGATCAGCATGTGACTCGGAAGCGGCGTGCCGCCCGCTCGTACGCTGCTGGTGTGTCGACCCTCGAGCAGCCAGAAGAGCCGTCGGTGCGTGTCCTGCCACTGGACGAGGCGCCTCGAGCGGCGCGCCCGCTCCCGCCTCGCGAGTGGCTGATGATCGAGGATGTTTCGGACCGAGAGCGGGCGGCGTTCGCCGCAGCGCTCGTCCACGCCCTTACATGAGGGCTCGGCAGCGCAGGGACTTCCCTTGGCGACCGGGTTCGCTACGGTCGAGCGAGCCGGTCGAGTAGCTGACGGGGCGTGACAGCCGGAGGCTCCAAGCCGGCTTCGAGCAGATCGCTGTCGCCCGTGACGATCGTGGCCCCGGCCGCTAGGGCGACGGCGACGAGGTAGTCGTCGTCAGGGTCCCGCACCCGCCGGCCCACCACGTTCGGGTCGGGGAGCACGTCGGCCTCCCCCCGCAGCGCCTCGACGAACGCGACCGCGTCATCGAGGCTGATCCAACGGCGGAACTTCGAACGGGCCAGCACGACGGCCAGCTCATCGAGGATCTGCTCGGTCACCACGGCGGTCAACTCCCCCTCGCCGACAGCACGGACCACCGCTGCGGGCGCGCCGAGCGGGCTGATCAGGCCGGCGATCCACACGTTCGGGTCGATCACGACCCGGGGCGCTTCAGCCAGGCCTCAGCCCGCCCGACGAGAGCGGCGCTCGGCGCGCACCGCTGCCAGCTCCTTGGCGGCGATCCGAGCCGCCTCCGCCTCGTCAGGAGCCTCGCCGGGAGTGATCCTGGCCCAGATCCGCTCCGCCACCCCGCCCAGGCTCAAGTGGCGACGGAGGGCCTCCTCGAAGACCTCGTACTCCCGCCTCCCCGAGCGAGCCGCCTCGACCTTGGCTGCCCGCAGCAGCGACTCGTCGATGTAGACGGTGGTCTTCTTCCTCACCATCACACCATCATGACAGAAAAACGGCGAGGTGACGAACCCAGCCCAGCGGAGGCCCAGCACTTGCCGCACCCTCCGAGGCCAACTCCACGCCCCACGCGCCAACCGGCAGCTCCTCAAACAGCAGCCATCCCCATCCCCTACACCGGCAGCGCCAGTCGCACGCTCATCCCCGACCCGGACAGCAACGCTCGCCACCGCGAAGGTCACAGGCAGTTGCCACCCTTCGGGAGGCACCCACCCGGCGCCGTCTTGCGCACCTGGTAGCTCCCAGTCCCCGCCGGTGATGGCGCCTCAGGGCTCATCCGCACCGCGCGCCGCTTACCCTTTTCCGGATATGACTACGGAGTCGGCTTTCGCACATTGCGAGGCTGGCCGGAGACGCCCGCGGGCCACTACGCAGCCACGGCAAGGGCCTCGATCAATGGAGTGACGGTTTGCTCGGTCAGCGGAGATGCCCCAGAGGATG